>CAYRMX010000124.1:0-4409 GCA_964425295.1 uncultured Oscillospiraceae bacterium
TTCGTATATTTTATAGTTCTACGAAAAAATTTTTCCCGAATATATGGAGAATAATACGCTACACATTCCAAACAGGCATCGTATGATTCATAACGTGTGCAGACTGTAACTCAATTATACATTAAAATATAATATACGTTGCGTAAGCATCTGTTTGAAGTGAAAATGCGACAAAAAAGACGGAGCTGAATCTCGCTTCAGCTCCGTACGAAACGAACTTATTTTTCTTCTGCCCCGACAACCGACACAGAACTGATTTCCGAACCGCCAAAAGCCTCCCCGAACTCAAGTTCGGGGAGGCTTTTTCAGCGGAGTGTGTGAATGACGTCGGGGAGGGTTGCGGCGAAGGTGCGGACGTCGGTCTCGGTCGTTTCCGCCGAGAGGGAGACGCGGATCGAGCCGTCGATCAGCGCGGGCGCGACACCCATCGCTTCCAGAACGTGGCTGCGGTGTCCCTTGCTGCATGCGCTTCCGGCGGAGACGCAGATGTCTCTGTCCTGCAAGGCGTTGATCAACCCCTGCGAGCGCAGTCCGGCGACCGCCAGATTGACGATGTGCGGTGCATCCTGCGCACCGAGGAGCGTCACGCCGTCGATCTCACCGAGAAGCGAGCACAGCAGCTCTTTCAGGCGCGTCTGTTCCGCGATCTGCGCGGCGCGCTTCGGCTTCTGCGCGGCACAGGCGGCGGCAAAGCCCGCGATCATCGGCAGGTTCTCCGTTCCGCTGCGCAGACCGCTTTCCTGCCCGCCGCCATGAATCAGCGGCGGCAGCTTTTTCGACAAATACAGCGCGCCGACGCCCTTTCCGGCGTGGATTTTGTGTCCGGAGACGGAGATCATGTCCGCGCCGAGCGTCCGTGCCGTGAATGGCACCTTGAAAAAGCCCTGCACGGCGTCGGTGTGAAACAGGGCGTTCGGGCACAGGCGGTGCGTCAGCCGTGCCATGCGCTCGATGGGCATGACGGCGCCGGATTCGTTATTGACCATCATGATGCTGACGAGGATCGTCTCCGGCGTCAGCGCCGCCTGAAGTTGCTCGACCGTGATGCGGCCGAGGGCGTCGGGCTGCAAATAGGTGACGTCGAAGCCGCGTTCCTGCAATTTCTGCATCGGGTGCAGGACGGCATGGTGCTCGACGGCGGTGGTGACGATGTGCTTTCGATTGCCCTTTCCGAGGCGTTCGGCGGCGGAAAAAATCGCCCAGTTGTCGCTTTCCGTGCCGCCGGAGGTGAAATAGACGCGCTCCGGCTCAGCGCCCAGCGCCTCGGCGACCGAGACGCGGCAGCGCCGCAGCAGCCGCGCCGCCTCGATGCCGAAATGGTATTGTGCGCTCGGATTGCCCCAGAGCGCGGTCATTGCTTCCGCGGTTGCCGCGACTGCCTCCGCGCAGGGACGCGTCGTGGCGGCATTGTCCAGATAGATCATAGGCTGCTCCAATGTTGTGTTTGTCGGGTCGGTTTGCGGTGCGTGAAAGCAGCTCCCCGTTCCGGGGAGCTGCGATATACAATCACGATCGTGCATACAACGGGACGTCGAGGACTCCGTCCCCGACGGGCAAAATCGATAGTCGCCGCGCAGCGGGGCATTATCGGTCGAGGTTCGTGCGGCGGTAATATTCGACGATTTGATAATCGTGCAGGGTGCTCTGCGCCGCGTCGCTCAACGACGGGGTCAGGACGCCGTTTTCCATGAACATCGTTCGGCAATGCAGGACGGGAACAGTTTCGCGCATTTGGCGCTGATACTGCATCCACGCAGGGCCGTCCCAGCCGCAGCAGTCGAAGACCAGCGACATCAGGAAGCAGGGGGAGATCGTCTCGCCCTCGCCGGTGAAGTCAAAGTCCAGAACCGCCTTTGCCGCGTCGTTTGCCCAGATCAGGTAGGGCGTGGAATAGAGATTGCGGCAGCCATCGGGACTGCCCTCGGCGATCTCGACGCCAAGGGCTTCGTAGTCGCAGTTTCCGACGCCGAAGCTCGGCTTGTGGTCGCCGAAGAAGACCAGAACGACCGGCTCGTCATTGTCGCGGAATGTGTCGACATAGGCACTGATCTGCGCGCAGGTGTCTGCCGCGCCGTTGAGGTAATTGTTGATCTGCCGGTAGGCTTCCGTGCTCAGCGCGCCCTGTGGGAGATACTCCGTGCCGTTCAGGGCGTCGGGGTCGTAGGGGCTGTGATTCTGATAGGTCACGCTGAAGGAAAAATACGGCGTGCCGTCGGCGGTCTGCACGTCATAGATCTCGGCAAGTGCCGGGAACAGCTCGGCGTCCGTTGCGTGCTCGCCGGAAGCCAGCTCGTCATAGTAATTGTCCGAGAAAAGGTAGCGCTCGAAGCCGAGGTTGGCATTGATAATTGCGCGGTCATAGAACCAGTCGTAGCCGGGGTGCGAGCCATCGGTGCGGTAGCCCTGCGCGGCAAGGTAGCGGACGTAGGAATTGGTCGCGCCGCGGTAGCGGGGCTGCGGATAGGAAAAGCCGGTCAAAAACGCCCGCTCGGCGTTGATGGTCGCGCCGCCGACGGTGTCGGAGATCAGCGTGCCGTGAAAGCTCTCCGCTTGCAGGGCGTGCAGCGGGGCATAAGCATCCGCCGCTGCCGAGAAACCCTCCAGCGCCGAAAGGTCGCTGAAGCTTTCAAGCATCGTGACGACGAGGTTGACGCGCTTGTCCTGCGGGATGTCGGCGTCGGAGAAGTCGTCCAGCAGCGCCTGCGCCGCTTCCTTGGAATAGCCCTCCGGCGCGGTGGGGATGACGTCGCGCAGGGAGTGGAGGAAGCTGTAAACGAAGCCGTGCGAGGCGTAATTTTCCGCCGTTTTCCATTCGTTGAAGAGGCTGTAATTCTTCTGGCGGTTATAAAGTCCCTCGCTGCGATACCACTGCATCCACGCGCCGAGCGATGCGCCGATGCACAGCACGACCGCCGTCACGCGCACCCACCACAGGCGCTTGGGAAGCTTCGCGCGGGCATAGCGGTGCAGCACGAGCGTGCCGCCGAGCAGCAGCGCCGCCGCGATGAACAGCCACACGGGAAACACCAGCGTATATTCGCCGAGAATGCCCGCTGCCTCGCCGATGAGCGTGAAATCCTCCGCCGTGAACGGGTCGCCGCGCAGGGCGACCTTGAAATAGTTGACGAATTCCATCACCGTCAGCAGCACACCCGGCACAAGAAATGCCAGCCACGCGCGGTTTGTCAGAAAATAGAACACCGTCACCAGCAGCACGACGGGGAGCAGATTCAGCACGAAGATCGTCGGCTCATGGAAATAGGAGGAGAACCGTCCGCGCGAGAAGTCGAGCGTGCCGAGCATTTGGCACAGCAGGTGCAGCCCCAGCGTCGCCGCGAGCAGCAGCCCAAGCGTCAGAAGCAGGGTCAGCCGCGGAGAAAGCTGCGGCGCTTTCAGGCGCTCGCGCAGAGATTTTTTTGTTTTCAATTCCATAAGACCACCCCTTGACGCAGCGGCTTAAAACGCCAGCTTCTGCGTCAGGTAGCTCTTCAGTTCGGTGATCGGAATGCGCACCTGCTCCATCGTGTCGCGGTCGCGAACCGTGACGGCGTGGTCTGCGGGAGTGTTCTCGTCGCCGACCGTTTCAAAGTCGACCGTGATGCAGAACGGGGTGCCGATCTCGTCTTCGCGGCGATAGCGCTTGCCGATGGAGCCGGCGTCGTCGAAATCGACCATGAAGTCCTTTTGCAGCTCGCGATAGATCTCCTCGGCTGCGGGGGACAGCTTCTTGGACAGCGGCAAAACGGCGGCCTTGAACGGCGCCAGCGCCGGGTGCAGATGCAGCACGGTGCGCACGTCATCATTGCCCTTCTTGTCCTGCCCGACGATCTCCTCGTCATACGCGTCGCACAGGAACGCGAGGAAGCTGCGCTCCACGCCCAGCGACGGCTCGATGACATAGGGGATGTAGCGGGTATTCTTTTCCTGATCGTAATAGGTCAGGTCCTTGTTCGAGGTATTCTGATGCTGCGTCAGGTCATAATCCGTGCGGTCGGCAACGCCCCAAAGCTCGCCCCAGCCGAACGGGAACAGGAACTCGAAGTCGGTCGTCGCCTTGGAATAGAAGCACAGCTCCTCGGGGTCGTGGTCGCGCAGACGGAGATTTTCCTCCTTCATGCCGAGACTCAGAAGCCACTGCTTGCAGAAGCCGCGCCAGTAGGCAAACCATTCGAGGTCGGTGTTCGGCTCGCAGAAGAACTCCAGCTCCATCTGCTCGAACTCGCGCACGCGGAAAATGAAGTTGCCCGGCGTGATCTCATTGCGGAACGACTTGCCGATCTGACCGATGCCGAACGGGAGCTTGCGGCGGGTGGTGCGCTGGACGTTCGTGAAGTTGACAAAAATGCCCTGCGCCGTTTCGGGACGGAGGTAAACGGTGTTCTTCGCGTCCTCGGTGACGCCCTGGAACG
>CAYRMX010000125.1:0-4399 GCA_964425295.1 uncultured Oscillospiraceae bacterium
GCCTCACCATGCGCGATCTCCCCGCCGAAGCACCGCAATAATGCGAAATATCCGCGGTTTCCGACGCCATTTCCGATTGCTATTTTCGACATTTTCTGATATACTGAAAGTAACTTGACGAAAGCAGGTGCGAAGTATGCCAAATCGGGGCACGATCACGATCCATTCCAACAAACAGGATCTCACGCTGAACATCAGCTCCATCTGGTATGTCCTGATGGACGGCAACACGGCATATCTGCACGTTTCGGACGGCGGCGTTTATCCGACGCGCATCACGATGGCGGAGCTGGAAGAAGCGCTGGGCGACGATTTCCTCAAGATCAAGCGCGGCTGTCTCGTCTCGGTTACGGCGATCCACAACATCACCGACAAGGTCAATCTCTGCAACGGGCAGTCGCTCAGTTATGTCGTTCGCAAAAAGCGGGAGCTGCAAGAGGCGTTTCAGTCAAAGCAGGCACGCATCATCGACCGCATCCGCGCCGATGACGCCGCCACGCCGGAGACTTACGCCGAGCATTACCGCGTTTTTGACACAATGCCGATCGCCTTTGCAGACATTGAGATGGTCTTCAACGGGAAATTTCAGGCGGTCGACTGGATATTCCGCTATGCCAATCCCGCCCTCGCGGAGCTGGAACGTCTGCCGCTCGAACAGCTCGTCGGCAATTCCTTTGCCACACTGTTTCCGAACATGGACGTCAAGTGGCTGCGCAGCTATGAGCGCGCCACGCTCTACGGCGAGACGCTGAAAATCGTCGATTACAGCCCGGAAATCGACCGCTATCTCGATATCATCTGCTTTCCCACGTTCAAGGGGCACTGCGGCTGCATTCTCTTCGACCTCTCGCAGTTCAAGGCATTCCGCCGCGCCAGCAACGCCGAAAAGGCAATGTCCCTCTTTCTGACCCACCTGCTGGATTAAAATGTATCCCCGGCGACCCATGCGGCTCGCCGGGGATTTTTCGATCGTTTGCAGCGCGTTGATGATCGTACATTGAATAGTAAATCGCTTGCAAAAGCATCCGTCTCGGACACCCGAGAACGGGTGTCGCTACGGTGTTGAACGATGGCGTGTAAACCGAAACATTGAGGACGCCGTCCCCTACGGAACGATTATCGATCGTGAAACTGTAGGGATGCGGCATGCCCGCAAGGGGCACGCCGCATCCGTAACGCTCATTCCTCGCGAACGGCTACGCCATCGACGCCCCAATATTTCAAATTGTCCGCGGAGCGGAGCCCGCAACTATTCGCTATTCACTTTTCACCATTCACTTGCCCTAGCGGCGGGGCAAGCCCCCCCCGCCCTACCGATCCGCCGGACTGTCATTCCCTCCCATGCCGTCGCTTCGCTGCCCCACTCTACAAGTTGGTGCAGAATCTACGGCGACCTGCCGGTGGCAGATCCTTTGCGCGTTCCGAAAATATCGGTTGGTACGGCTGCGTCGGCAGTCGATTAAAACTATTCAAATCCCATCTTCCGGCGTACCAAAAAGGACGGTATCTTTCGATACCGTCCTTTTTGGTACGCCGGAAGGGACTCGAACCCCCGACCTACTGGTTCGTAGCCAGTCACTCTATCCAACTGAGCTACCGGCGCATACTGCGCTCAACGCGCTCAAATATAGTAGCACACCCGACGGGAAAATGCAAGCCTTTTTTCAAAAATTCCGAAATATTTTTTCCGAAGTCATTTTTCAGCATTCTCCGCGGGTTTTCAGGAACTCCCGTACGGTCTGCATGGAGGGAATGCCGTCCGCCGCACCGTGATTCGTGACGGACGCAGGCGTCGGCATAGCGCGCGGTGTGAAACAAGAATCGGTCGCGATTTGATTCTTCGACCCTGATCGGTCAGCGGCACCAAAAAGGACGATTGCAGAGCAATCATTTACCTTAATTGTCTGCGTTCCTTTCTTTGACCGGGGTCGGCTGTATGTAGCAACCGGTGTTTGCACCGGTTGCAGCGACCGTCCACCGGACGGTCGCGATTTGATTCTTCGACCCTGATCGGTCAGCGGCACCAAAAAGGACGATTGCAGAGCAATCGTCCTTTTTGGTGCCGCTGACCGGGGTCGAACCGGTACGGATTTTACTCCGAGGGATTTTAAGTCCCTTGTGTCTGCCTATTCCACCACAGCGGCGTGTGTGGTCATTGTAGCATTTTCCGCTGCGCGCGTCAAGTGCCGCCGCGCCAAAAAATCCCGAAGTGCTTTCTTTTCCGCCAAAAGCGCAATAGTTTTTCTTGCATAAATGTCAAACATCCTGTATAATAAAGGAACAACAGGAGGGATGACGATGGCAAAGCTTTATTTCAAGTACGGTTCGATGGGGTCGTCCAAGACCGCGCAGGCGCTCATCACGAAATACAATTATGAGGAAAACGGCATGCGTGTCTGGCTGGTCAAGCCCTCTGCCGATTGCCGCGACGGTGCGGTGATCCTGCGCAGCCGCGTCGGACTGGAAGCGCCCGCCGAGGTCATCGCGCCGGAGACCGATCTGCGCGATGTTTTCGCACGCCGTGAAAAGACCGATGTCATCATCGTCGACGAATGCCAGTTTATGACGGCGGAGCAGATCGATCAGCTCCGTGACATCGTGGACGTTCACAACATCCCCGTTCTCTGCTTCGGTCTGCGGACCGATTTTCAGAGCAAGCTGTTTGACGGCAGCCGCCGTCTCTTTGAGGTCGCGGACACGATCACCGAAATCAAGGCAATCTGCGACTGCGGCGCGAAAGCGACCACGAACGCCCGCATTGACGCCGACGGCTACGTCGTGACGCAGGGCGCGCAGCTTCTGCTCGGCGGCAACGACCGCTACATCGCCATGTGCCACAAGTGCTGGATTCGCAGCATCCGCGAACATCGCAAGGTCAAATGACCTTATTATTATAGTATTCTGAAAGGAGCTATTTCCATGAATTACCCGACTCCCCATATCAATGCAACGCCCGCCGACTTCGGTCAGACCGTCCTGATGCCCGGCGATCCGCTGCGTTCGCAGTATATCGCAGAGCACTTCCTCGAAAACGCCAAGCTGGTCAACAACGTCCGCGGTGTACAGGGCTATACCGGCACCTACAAGGGCGTCAAGGTCTCCGTCATGGCGTCCGGCATGGGCATTCCGTCCATCGGCATTTATTCCTATGAGCTGTACAATGCCTACGGCGTGCAGAACATCATGCGTATCGGCTCTGCCGGCTCGATCAACCCCGACATCCATGTCCGCGACATCGTCATCGCGCAGGGCGCATGCACCGACTCCAACTTCCTGCACCAGTACCACATCGACGGCACGTTCGCGCCCATCGCTTCGTATGAGATGATGCGCAAGGCGGTCGAATCCTGCGAAGCCGTCGGCGCGACCTACCACGTAGGCAACGTCCTGTCCACGGACAACTTCTACAACGACGACGAAGGCGTTCCCGAAGTGCTGCAAACCGTCCCCGCATGGCAGAAGATGGGCGTCATGGCCTGTGAAATGGAAGCTGCCGGTCTTTACATGACCGCCGCCCGCTGGAAGAAGAACGCCCTGTGCATCTGCACGATCTCCGACCACATGCTCACCGGCGAGGCGCTCCCCGCAGAGGAACGCCAGACTTCGTTCCGCGAGATGATGGAAGTTGCGCTGGAAACGGCGGTCAAGCTCGAAAAGTAACATATCAGAGGCGGCGTTGAGCCGCCTCTCGGTTTCCTCTGCATAAATTTTGAAGAAGGAGAATAGATTCCTAATGAAGCGCGTATTTCTGTTTGTACTCGATTCCTGCGGCTGCGGCGAAATGCCGGACGCAAAAAGCTTCGGCGACGTCGGCGTCAACACGCTGAAAAGCTGCGCAGCCTCCGACAAGCTGCATATTCCCACCATGCTGTCCTACGGTCTGGGCAACATCGATTCCGTCGATTACCTCGAAAAAGAGGCGCAGCCCAAGGGCGCTTACGCCCGCCTGAAGGAAGCCTCGATGGGCAAGGACACCACCATCGGGCACTGGGAGATCGCGGGCATCGTCTCGCCCAATCCCCTGCCCACCTATCCCGACGGTTTCCCCGAGGAGCTGCTCAAGCCGTTCCGCGAAGCAACCGGACGCGGCGTGCTGGCAAACGCCCCGTGGTCGGGCACGGCGGTCATCGAAAAATACGGCGAGGAGCACATGAAAACCGGCGATTTGATCGTTTATACCTCCGCCGACTCCGTGTTCCAGATCGCGGCGCACGAGGACATCGTCCCGCCTGAACAGCTCTATGAATACTGCCGCATCGCCCGCAATCTGCTCGTCGGCAAGCACGGCGTCGGCCGCGTCATCGCCCGCCCGTTCGTCGGCAATCCCACAGACGGCTTCACCCGCACCTCCAACCGCCACGACTTTTCCCTTGAGCCGCCCGCCGAGACGATGCTCGAC
>CAYRMX010000126.1:0-4346 GCA_964425295.1 uncultured Oscillospiraceae bacterium
GAGATCTTATACAGCTCACGCTTCGCCATCAGCGGCGTCTTGGTCAGAAGATAGCCGCGCTTCTGCTCCTCGTCCTCGACCCAGCGCTGCAAAAGCTGAATGACGCGCGCGCCCTTCGGCAGCAGGATGGGAAGACCCTGACCGATGACGTCGACAGTGGTGAAGTATTCCAGCTCACGGCCGAGCTTGTTGTGGTCGCGCTTGCGGGCTTCTTCCTGCTGCTGCAGATATTCTTCCAGCGCCTCTTTCTTCGGGAACGCGATGCCGTAAATGCGTTGCAGCATCTTGCGCTTGGAATCGCCGCGCCAGTAAGCGCCGCAGCACTGCGTCAGCTTGAACGCGTTGGGCTTGATGCGCCCCGTGGAGTCGAGGTGCGGGCCTGCGCACAGGTCGGTGAATTCGCCCTGCGTGTAGAACGAGATGACGGCGTCCTCGGGCAGGTCGTTGATCAGCTCGACCTTGTACGGCTCGTCAAGGCTTTCCATATAGGCGATCGCCTCTGCGCGGGGCTTTTCGCTGCGCTCAAGGTGCAGCCGCTCCTTGCAGATCTTCTTCATCTCCGCTTCAATGGCGTCGAGGTGTTCCTGCGTGAAGGAGAAGTCGGAGTCGAAGTCGTAGTACCAGCCGTTGTCAATGGACGGGCCGATGGCGAGCTTCACCTGCGGATACAGGCGCTTGACTGCCTGCGCCATGACATGCGAGCAGGTGTGCCAATAGGTTTTGCGGTAGGATTCGTTTTCAAACGTGTACAGGTTTTCTTCGGACATGGTTTTGCCTCCTTACATGATGTTTCGGGGCAACAAAAAATCACCCCTGATTCGATCAGGGGTGAGATACAATCCTGTATTCCACGGTTCCACCCTGCTTGCAGCGTAAAGAAACACTGCCGCTCGTTCGCGCGGTAACGGGCGCACCCGTCGCGGCATACAGTCAGGCGACAAACGCCCGTTTCCGCCGCGCGGCTCGGAAGTGGTAAAGCACCGAACGGATGCAGGAGCTTTTCACCGACCGCTCCCTCTCTGCGCAGCCGCGCACCGATGCCCGTCTTCGTCACAGCCTCTTTCTGTGGCTAATATACCACGTTTTTATGCGGTTGTCAAATGGTTTCTTATTTTGCGTTTTATGTTAACCGATTTGTAACTCTTTCACAAGATGTGGTGCTTCGAGCGCAAGATACAGCGCCCATATAGTCGTTTCGACGCGTTTACATAATTGATTAAAAAGTTTGTAATATTCGGGGAAAATACGAAAAAGCTTGACAAATTCGAAAAAAATGTTATAATTAGTGCGTAGTTACAATAAGGTAACAATAGTTTCGTTCCCTGAAACCGAATACTATGGAAAGGAGGATACTCTTATGCACAGAACGGAAAATCAGCCGACGGTTCGCGGTGTGTCGCGCCGCCTGATCGCGATCGTTGTGATGGGCGCGCTCTTGACGGGGCTTCTTACGTTGACTGTTTTCGCGCAGAACAACTATGTGATCACCGACGGCGATCTTGTCACTGTCCATAAGTCCTACAGCAGCGACCCGGATGTGGTTCTGGATGAGGTAGGCATCGAGCTGAGCGAAGAGGATACCTACACCACGACTTATAATGACGGCGTGAGCCGCATCGACATCCAGCGCATGCAGATGGTCACCGTTGTTTATCACGGGGAGCGCAGTGTGATCGGCACGCGAGGCGAGAGTGTTTCGAGCCTCTTGGAGCGTTCGGACATTGTCCTGCGCGCGGGCGATGAGCTTTCCTGCGGACTGGACACATTGACGTTTGACGGCATGGTCGTGGAGATCGTGAACAAGAAGATCAAGATCGTGGAGCACGACGAGGTAATTCCCTATGAGACGAATTACTTCGAAGATCCCGAGCTGGAAGTCGGGACGGAGATCGTTCTGATCGACGGCGTGGACGGCGTGGTGCATACTAAGACGCAGATCGTCTATGAAAACGGCGTCGAGATCTCGCGCCAGATTGTCGATGAAACGGTCACGACCGAGATGGTCAAGCGGCTCGTGGTGCGGTCGGTCGACCGCGTTTTGCAGGAGCAGCCGGATGAGCCGGAGCACGTTGTCAGCGCCAATACCGCCGCGGGCGACGGCACGGCGTCGCGGCCGAAGACCGAGCAGATCGGCGAAAACACGATCACGACCTCGACCGGCACGACCTATACTTACACCGACAAGCTCTCGGTGCTGGCAACGGCGTATTCCTGCGAGGGATACACCGGCTACACCTTCAGCGGAACGGTCGCCCGTGTCGGCGCGATCGCCGTTGACCCGAAGGTCATCCCACTGGGCACGAAGATGTACGTCGTCTCCGACGACGGGGAGTACGTCTACGGCTACTGCACCGCCGAGGACACCGGTGGGCTCATCAAGGGCAACCGCATCGATCTCTATTTCAGTACCATCGATGAGTGCTGGGGATTCGGCGCGCGCACCTGCACGGTCTATATTCTCGGATAAACCCGTTGCAAAATCGCCCCTTCTCTGCTAAAATGGCAGGGAAGGGGCTGTTTTTATGGTTGACGTATGCAATATGCAGGAAATCAAACGCCTGCTGGCAACTTATGGATTTCATTTTTCCAAATCCAAGGGACAAAATTTTCTGACGCAGCGCTGGGTGCCGCGCCAGATCGTCGAGGAGAGCGGCATTGACGCTTCCTGCGGCGTGGTTGAGATCGGGCCGGGCTTCGGGCCGCTGACACAGGAGCTGTGCCTCCGTGCGGGCAAGGTCGTCGCTCTTGAGGTCGACAATTCGCTCAAACCGGTGCTTTCCGAGACGGTCGGAGAGTTTGACAATCTGGAAATCCTGTTTCAGGATGCGCTGAAGACCGATCTGCCCGCCCTCGTTGCGGAAAAGTTGGGGGGGCTGTGTCCTGCGGCGTGTGCGAACCTGCCGTATTATATCACCTCGCCCGTGCTGACAAAGCTGCTGGAAAGCCGCTGCTTCCGCTCCGTCACCGTCATGGTGCAAAAGGAGGTCGCGCAGCGCATCTGCGCCTGTCCGGGCAGCGCGGAGTATTCCGCGTTCACTATCCTCTGCAATTTTTATGCCGAGCCGACGCTGCTGTTCGATGTTCCGGCGAGCTGCTTCATCCCGCAGCCGAAGGTGACGAGCGCCGTGGTCTGTCTGAATGCGCGCAGCACGCCGCCTGCAGAGATCGAGAGCGAGACGATGTTCTTCCGCACCGTCCGCGCAAGCTTCGCCATGCGCCGCAAAACGCTGCTCAACGGCCTTTCGGCGGGCTTCGGCGAGCTGAACAAGCAGGAATTGACGCAGATTCTCACGTCCTGCGGTGTTGCGCCCGCGGTGCGCGGCGAGACGCTGGACATCCCGAGCTTTGCCGCCATCGCCAACGCCCTCACGGCTGCGCTGCGCGCAAAAAAGCAGTAACAGGAGGACACAATGTTTCGAACGATTTTTCTGGATCTTGATGACACGCTGCTGGATTTCGGCGCCGCAGAGCGCACCGCCATCCGCAGAACGTTTGAACAGGTCGGCGTTGAACCGACCGAGACGCTGCTTGAACGCTACCATGCGCTGAATCTTCTGCAATGGGAGGCGTTTGAGCGCGGCGAGATCACCCGTGACGAGGTGCTTATCCGCCGTTTTGCCCTGCTGTTCCGCGAGCTTGGGCTTGCGCTCGATCCGCATGCGGTCGAGGACATTTATCGCGGTTATCTCGGCGTCGGGCATTATTTTGTCGAGGGCGCGGTCGAACTGCTCGAAGAGCTCGCCTCGCGCTATGACCTCTATCTTGCCTCCAACGGCGTCGCCGACACGCAGTATTCGCGGCTGGAAAGCGCCGGTATCTCGCACTACTTTAAGGAAATTTTCATTTCCGAGACGACGGGACACCACAAGCCGGAGCGTGGGTATTTTGACTACTGCTTTGCGCGCATTCCGAATTTTGTGCCGGAACAGGCGTTGATCGTCGGCGACAGCCTGACAAGCGACATCCGCGGCGGCAAAAACGCGGGCATCCGTACCTGCTGGTTCAATCCGTCGGGCAAGCCGCCCCGTGCCGATATCCTGCCGGATTTTGAGATCGGACACCTGTCCGAGCTGCCCGCCCTCCTCGCCCGTGAAGCGGAAGCCTGAACGAAGCCGCCAAGGGCTGTACACTGCTCGCTGTGCTGTTACCGCCAAACAACACTGTAGGGACACCTGTCCTCGGGTGTTTGAGACCGGGCGATTCAATATCGCAATTTTTGATTCATCGAACGATTTCGATAATCGTGCGGACACCGCGGAGTGATGGCCTAGAATTACGATAGCGATTTGCGGGGGCGAAATTGCTA
Source organism: uncultured Oscillospiraceae bacterium (assembly GCA_964425295.1). Classification (GTDB taxonomy): domain Bacteria; phylum Bacillota; class Clostridia; order Oscillospirales; family Oscillospiraceae; genus JAZOXB01. The sequence continues at coordinate 4,307 of CAYRMX010000126.1, forward strand.
CAGGAAAATGCAAACGCGGCGAGATTATTCGGCGGTTTTG
>CAYRMX010000127.1:0-4334 GCA_964425295.1 uncultured Oscillospiraceae bacterium
GCCCCAGTCGTTCGGATAAACCTGTGAAAGCTGCTCGATCAGACGGCGGTTGATCTCCGCACAGATGGAGTACAGGCGCGGAAGCTGCTCGCGGAAGAGGTCAATGCTCCAGCGCTCGAGCGCCTCGCTCATGACGGTGTGGTTCGTATAGGACAGGGTCTTACAGGTGATGTCCCACGCCTGATCCCAGCTATAATCGTGCTCGTCGATGAGCAGACGCATCAGCTCCGGCACGCACAGCGCCGGGTGGGTGTCGTTGATGTGGATGGCGACCTTGTCGGCGAGATTGTCAAAGGTATGATATTGACGGAAATGACGCTTCAGGATGCTTTGCAGTGACGCCGAAACAAGCAGATACTGCTGCTTCAGGCGCAGACGCTTGCCCTGAATGTGGTCGTCCGCCGGGTAGAGCACCTTGGAGATCGTCTCCGCCATCGCGTTGCGCTCAAGGGCACGAACGTAGTCGCCGCGGGAGAACGCCGCCATGTCGAAGCTCTGCGGGAGCTTGGCGCTCCAGAGGATGAGGCGGTTGGCAGCATCGCTGTCATAGCCGGAGATGAACATATCGTGCGGCACGGCAATGACGGAGTTATAGCCGACCTGTGCGACCTTGAAGCGACCGGTATTGTCGACCCATTCGCGTACCTCGCCGCCGAAGCGGACTTCCACCGCGTCGTCCTCGCGGGTACGCAACCAGACATCACCCATTTCCAGCCAGTTGTCCGGGAATTCCATCTGCCAGCCGTCGACGATCTTCTGCCGGAAGATGCCGAATTCATAGCGGATGGAGAAGCCCGTCACCGGGCAGGACATTCCGGTCGCGGCGTCCATATAGCACGAGGCAAGTCTGCCGAGGCCGCCGTTGCCGAGTCCCGCGTCCGGATCCATCTCATACAGTGCGTCGATGTCGAAGCCCGCCTTGTCCAGTGCGTCGCGGTACTCCTTCTCGATGCCGAGGTTGAAGAGATTGTTGCGCAGATTCGTGCCGACCAGGAACTCCATCGACATATAATAGACTTCCTTTTTCTCCTTTTCCTCGTTCTGACGGGAGAAAATGCGGTTTTTATCTGCAAGCAGCTCGCGCACGATGCTGCAAAGGGCGCGGTAGACCTGCTTTTCCGTCGCCATTTTCAGGTCGCAGCCATACAGACGACCCAACGCGTCGTTGAGCATGGTCGTCGGGTTGCTGCCGTTTGCCGTGAGCGCGCTGTCGATCACTTTTTTGGGTGTTTGCTTTTTCATGGGTCCTCCTAAGATGATTCTTTATTTGTTCTTCAGTTCGGTATAGAGCTGCATATATTCCGCAGCCGGTGCCTGCCAACTGAAATCGCATTGCATGTCGTGCTTGGCAAGGGCGTTCCATTCGTCGCGCGCGCCGTAGTAGAGTCCGACGGCACGGTCGATCGCGCCGAGGAAGTCGTCGGCATTGTAGCTCTGGAACGTGAAGCCTCTGCCCGCTTTCGTCTCCTGATCGTACGGCAGAACCGTGTCGCGCAGGCCACCGGTCGAGGCGACCACCGGCACAGTGCCGTAGTGCATCGCAATGAGCTGCGACAGACCGCACGGCTCGGACTTTGAGGGCATGAGGTAAATATCCGCACCGGCATAGACGCGTGAAGCGAACGTCGGGTCGAAGCGCAGATTGACCGAAACCTTGCCGGGATACTGATTTTGCAGAGCGCTGAGGGCATATTCATACTGCTTTTCGCCCGTGCCGACAATGACGAGCTGGATCTCGCGTTCCATCAGGCGGTGCGCGATATAGCACAGCAGGTCGATTCCCTTGTGTCCGGCAAGCCGCGTGACCATCGCGAGAATAGGCGCGTCGGTATCCGTCCGCAGTCCCAGCTCCTTGCGCAGGGCAAGCTTGTTTTCCCACTTGCCGTCCATTTTTTCGGCGCTGTAGTTGACCGGAAGCGCCGGGTCGGTCGCGGGGTTATAGACGGTGGTGTCAATGCCGTTTGTGATGCCCCAGAGCCATGCGCTGCGCAGCACGCCGTCAAGCCGGTGAGCAAAATAGGGATAGCGCAGCTCCTCGGCATAGGTCTTCGAGACGGTCGTCACGATGTCGGCGACCTCGATGGCACCTTTCATCATGTTGATCGCGCCATCAAAGGTCAGTGCGCCGCGGAATGACTCGGGCAGTCCGAGCGTATTGTCGAAAAAGGTCGGTTCTGCCCAGCCCTGATACTCCACGTTGTGGATGGTGAAGACGGTCTTCGTGTCCGGACACCATTCGTTGTAAAGCGCGCGGCAGTAGATCAGGCCCATCGCCGCCTGCCAGTCGTGGCAGTGCAGGATATCGGGCTTGAAATCCAGATAATACAGTGCCGCCATGACCGCCTTGCAGTAATAGGCGAAGCGCTCACCGTCATCGAAATCGCCGTAGACCGAGCCGCGTGCGCCGAAGTAATAATCGTTGTCGATAAAGTAGATTTGAAGCTTCTTTCGGCGGGATTTCAGGCGGAAAATGCCCACATAGCTCTCACGCCACGCAAGCTCCATATGAAACGAGCCGACAAAGTCCGCCGGAACCTCCGGATTCTGCTTGATTCTCTTATAATACGGCAGGAACAATGCCACCTCATTGCCGCGGATCTTGGAAAGCTCCTGCGGCAGTGCCTGCATCACATCACCCAAGCCGCCCGTTTTGACAAACGGCGCGCCCTCGGATGCGAGCATTGCGATTTTCATACAACCTCTCCTCTTTTAAAGACTAACGGATGGTCTTTCGTTCCGGCGAGCTTTGCGCCCGGACGGACGACAACCTCCTTATCCAAAATCACGCAGTCGAGCACCGCGCCCTCGCCGATCACGCAGTTCTGCATGAGGACGCTGTTCGTGACCTGCGCCCCCTCGCCCAGCGACACGCCGCGGAAGAGGACGGAATTCTTTGCCGCGCCCTCGAGCGTGCAGCCGTCGGCGACGATGCAGTCGTCGATCTCGGAATGTGCGCCGTAATAGGCGGGGACTTCGTCGCGCACCTTGGTATAGATGGTGCGGTTGGCGTTTCCGAACAGTCCGTGGCGCACCTCCGGGTCAAGCAGCGCAAGGCTGTTGTGATAAAACTCCGCCGTGCTCTCGTTGAACAGCGCCACGCCGCCGAACGGGTAGGCGTTGATCTTCATGCCAAGCTCGGCAAAGCCGTGCATGACGAGATCGCGCTCGAAGTGGTAACGGCTGTGCGCCACCGCCTCGATCGATTCGCGCATGAGGAATTCACGCTTGAGGACATAAATGCCCATCGACGCAAGGTACTTGCTGCCCGCGCAGTAGTCGACAGCGACGTCCGTGACGCAGTTGTTTTCATCGACGCGGACGGCGAGGTCAAGCTGCTTTTTGCCGTTGCTGATGCCGTCTTTGACGACGACCGTAACATCCGCGCCGGAGGCGATGTGCGCATCCACAACCTTGCGGAAGTCGATCGCGCAGAGCACGCCGCTGTCAGCCAGCACGACATATTCTTCCTTCGCCGCTTCCAAAAATGCCATCGCGGAATTGATCGCTTCGAGCTTTCCGCGATACGAGCCGTTGTGCCCCATCGCAAAGGGCGTCAGGAATTCCAGCCCGCCCTCTTCCAGTTCGAGATCCCATTCCTGCCCCGAGCCGACATGGTTCATCAGAGATTGGTAGTTATACTTCGTGATAATACCGATGTGGCGAATGCCGGAGTTTGTCATATTGGACAGGGAAAAATCGATCTGACGATACCGCCCGCCATAGGGCAGGGACGCCATCGTGCGCTTATTGGTCAGCTCGCCGAGGGAGCTGTCATAAATATTTGCGAAAATAATTCCCATCGTTGACATACGGTTCACTCCCCTTCCCACTCAATAAATCTCGCCGGGCTTGATGGCGGCGTTTGCTTCGATGACCTTCTTTTTGCCGACCACGCTGATCTTCTTCGCTTCGTTTTCGGCGAAGCTTCCGCCGATGACCGCGCCGCGGCAAACGCGGCAGTCCTCGCCGATGATGGCATGGCGGATGACGGCGCCCGTTTCAATGACCACGTTCGGCATGATGACGCTATCTTCGACGATCGCGCCCTGTTCCACGGTGCAGCCGGTCGAAAGGACGCTGTGCGTAACGCTTCCGTAAATCTCGCAGCCCTCGGCAATGAAGCTGTTGACATTCTTCGACGATTTGGAGATAAAGCTCGACGGCATGGCGTAGTTTCTGGCATAAATGCGGTCGTTCTTGTCGCCGTAGAGGTTGAACGCCGGCTCTGTGCCGAGCAGATCCATATTCGCCTCCCAAAGTGAGTTGATCGTTCCGACGTCTTTCCAATAGCCCTCGAACTCATAGGCATAGAGCTTATGGCCGGCATTCAGGAT
>CAYRMX010000128.1:0-4268 GCA_964425295.1 uncultured Oscillospiraceae bacterium
CACTTTTCGCGATTTATTTTTCTTTTTTAGACATCAAACATACCGTCTCCACATGGGCGCAGCGCGGGAAAAGATCGACGGCTTCGGCGTGGGTCAGGCGGTAGCCACGGGCTGTCAGAAGCTTGACGTCGCGGGCGAGCGTCGCCGGGTCGCAGGAGACATAGACCACGCGCGGCGGCGACATGGCGTCGATCGCGTCGATGACGTCGGTGCTCACGCCCTTGCGCGGCGGGTCGACGATGATGACATCCGGTGTGATCCCCTCGGCGGCGAGGCGTTTCGCCGTCTCCCCTGCGTCGGCGCAGAAAAATCGGGCGTTTTCGATGCCGTTGCGACGAGCGTTTTCCTCCGCGTCGGCGATTGCGGCGTCGACGACCTCAACGCCGATGGCGTGCTTGGCGCGTTTGGCGGCGCAGAGCGTGATCGTTCCCGTACCGCAGTAGAGGTCGAGCACCGTTTCGCGCCCGGTCAGTCCGGCGGCGTCGAGCGCCTTGCCGTAAAGGACTTCCGCCTGCTCGCGGTTGACCTGATAGAACGAACGGGGCGAAATGCGGAAGCGCAGACCGCACAGCTCGTCCTCGATGGCGTCCGCGCCCCACAAAATCCGCGTAGTTTCGCCGAGGATGGCGTTGCCGCGCCGCGTGTTGACGTTCAGGGCGACGGAGCGCAGCCCGGGAAGCGCCGCGCGCAGCGTTTCAACCAACTCGCGCTCGTGCGGGACGCGCTCGCCGTTGACGACGAGGCAGACGAGCACTTCGTCCGTGGCGGCTGCGTGGCGGACAAAAATGTGGCGCAGAAGCCCCGTGTGCGCGGTTTCGTCGTAGGCACTGACGCGGAATCGGTTCGCCCACGCAAGGACGGCGCGCTTTCCCTCGTCGGCGCATTCGGGCTGGATGAGGCAGCGGTCAACTGCGATCAGGTCGTGCGTTCCCTTGCGGAAAAAGCCTGCAGTGACGCCGTTTTTCTCCGAAGAAACGGGAAATTGCACCTTGTTTCGGTAGCTTTCGCAGTGCTTCGCGCCGGTCAGCTCAATGTGCGTCAGCTCCTGCCCGCCGAGGCGGTTCAGGGCGTCAAGGACGCGCTGCGCCTTGATGCGACGCTCGGCATCATAGGTCAGGTGCCAGAAATCGCAGCCGCCGCACTGCTTGGCATACGGGCAGGCGCGGTTGACGCGGTCGGGCGAGCGGCGCAGAATTTTTTCGATTTTTCCGTATGCCGCCGTTTTGCCGACATGGACGATGCGCAGCTCGTATTCTTCGTCCGGCGCGGCATTCGGCACAAACACGGCACAGCCCTCGACGCGGCAGACTCCCAGCCCCTCGCTGGTGAAGCCGCTGACGGCGGCGCGGTAAAGATCTTGTTTTTTCAGCATAGTTTTTCCTTTTGTTTCACGTGAAACATTGATTTTTTCGCCGTGGCGTATTATGATTGTACCACACGAACGCGAAATTCACAATGGGGTGTTTGAATGCTGACCTACAAAAAATGTACCCTCTGTCCGCGCGCCTGCGGCGTCGACCGCACGGCAGGCGAAATGGGCTTTTGCGGCATGTCGGGCGAACTGCACGCGGCGCGCGCCATGCTGCACTACGGCGAAGAACCGCCAATCGCCGGCAGCTATGGGACGGGCGCGGTATTTTTCAGCGGATGCACCCTGCGGTGCGCGTTCTGCCAGAACGCCGAGATCTCCACAGGCGGCGTGGGCGCTGCGATCGATTCCGCGCGGCTGCGGGAAATTTTTGAGCGGCTGATTGACGAAGGCGCGCAGAGCATCGATCTGGTCACGCCGACGCACTTTCTCCCCTCAATTCTTCCGGCGTTGACGCCGAAGCTGCCCGTTCCCGTTGTCTTTAATTGCGGCGGCTACGAAAGCGTCGCGACGCTGCGGGCGCTTGACGGACTGGTTGACATCTATCTGCCCGACTTCAAATACGCCGACAATCGTCTTGCCGCAGCACTTTCGCGCGCGCCCGACTATTTTGAGGTCGCGGACGCCGCGATCGCGGAAATGTATCGTCAGGTCGGCTCGGCGGTCATCGAGGAAGGCGTCATGCAGCGCGGGCTGCTCGTGCGGCACCTCGTTTTGCCCGGATATCTGGAGAATTCCCTACGCGTCATCGAGTGGTTCGCCGATCGTTTCCAAAAAAAAGATGTTCTTTTCTCGCTCATGGGGCAGTACGTCCCGATGAACGGCGTGCCTGCGCCGATCGAGCGGCGCGTGACGCAGGAGGAATATGACGGCGCTGTTTCGTGGTTGGAGCTGTGCGGCGTGGAGAACGGTTTCACGCAGGAGCTGCGTTCGGCGACGACAGAGCTGCTTCCCCGCTTCGATTTGAGCGGAATTTGATAAACAAATGTTTGCAATTTTCGATCGACTGTGCTATACTTATTATAAATAGAAACGGAGGCGGGACGATGGCACGAACGAGCACCAAACGGGCAGAGATTCTGGAATTTCTACGGGAATTCGTCGCTGAAAAGGGCTATGCGCCCTCCGTGCGCGAGATCATGCAGGCAGTCGGGCTGCGCTCGACGGCATCGGTTCACTATCACCTTGCCGAGCTGAACCGCAGCGGTGCGATCTCGATGGACGGTTCAAAAAACCGTGCGATCTCCCTGCCGGACGCGCACGGCGTGCCGCTCATAGGCGTTGTCACCGCCGGTCAGCCGATCTTGGCGGTGGAAAACATCGAAGGCTACCTCCCATGGGACGGCGCACGCGACTGCTTTGCCCTGCGCGTGCGCGGCGATTCGATGATCGAAGCGGGCATTCTGAGCGGCGACAAAGTGATCGTCCACCCGCAACCGACCGCCGAAAACGGTGAGATCGTCGTCGCTCTGCTCGGCGACGAAGCAACGGTCAAGCGGCTGCGCCGCGCGGACGGCGAGGTCTGGCTCATGCCGGAAAACCCCGCCTATTCCCCCATTGACGGTCGCGACGCCGTCATTCTCGGCAAGGTTCGGGCAGTCATCCGCGAATATTAAATGCCATGTGCAAAGCACCCATGTTTCACGTGAAACATGGGTGCTTTTTCGGAGCACTTTTTGCAAAGAAACGGTTGCAAAACGCGCGCGGCTGTGCTATGATTGTTCAGGCAAAAACGGAAGGAGGCGGCACAATGGCGAAGATCATCGCGGTCGTCAACCAAAAAGGCGGCGTCGGCAAGACCACCAGTGCCGTCAATCTGACCGCCGCACTCGCGGCAAGCGGCGCGCGGGTCTTGCTGTGCGATTTTGACCCGCAGGCGAACGCAACAAGCGGTCTCGGTGTCGAGAAAAAGACCGCGCAGCACTCGGTCTATGACATGCTCATCAACGGAATTTCCCCCGAAAAATGCGTCGTTCACACGCATTTCGGCGACGTTATCCCGTCGGGCGCGGCGCTCGCGGGCGCTTCGGTCGAGCTGATCGGCATGGAAAAGCGCGAATACTGCCTGAAAGCAAAACTGGATTCCCTGCGCGAGGCTTACGATTATATTCTGATTGACTGCCCGCCCTCTCTCGAACTTTTGACGCTCAACGCGCTGTGCGCGGCGGACAGCATCCTCATCCCCGTACAGTGCGAATACTACGCCCTTGAGGGGCTTTCCGACCTGATGTCCACCCTGCGCGCGGTCAAGCGGCGGCTGAACCCGACGCTCGACATCTTCGGCGTGCTTTTGACGATGTTCGACGGGCGGACAAATTTCTCCAATCAGGTCGCACAGGAGGTGCGGCGGCATTTCCCGGGAAAGGTCTATGCCACGGTCATCCCCCGCAACGTGCGGCTGGCTGAAGCACCGAGCCACGGGCTGCCCGTCATTGCCTATGACCGCAGTTCGCGCGGTGCGGCGGCATATCTCGCCGTCGCCGAGGAAATTTGCAAAAAAGACGGCGTCGTCGCCCGCTGACGGCGCGCAGAAAGGAACGGAGACGATGGCAACAAAGGCACGCGGTCTGGGCAGAGGTCTGGGCGCGCTGATCGATGATTTTTCCGCGCCGGAAGACAGTGGCGCCGTGACGAAGCTCCCCCTGCAAAAAGTCGAGCCAAACCCCAATCAGCCGCGCAAGCACTTTGACGAAGAGGAATTGCAGGCGCTTTCGGATTCCATCGCCGAACACGGGCTGCTTCAGCCCCTTGCCGTGCGTGAAATGCCGGAGGGATATTATCAGATCATCGCCGGCGAACGGCGGTGGCGTGCGGCGCGCATGGCGGGGCTGGCGGAAGTGCCGGTGGTCGTCATCGAAGCCGATGATCGGACGGTTATGGAGCTTGCGCTCATTGAGAA
>CAYRMX010000129.1:0-4161 GCA_964425295.1 uncultured Oscillospiraceae bacterium
CGGCGGGCGTTACCCGTTATTCTTGCCCTGTGGAGCCCGGACTTTCCTCATGAGCGGGCGTTTCCATCCGCCCACGCGGCTGCCCGTCCCGGTCGCGGAACTATTGTACTTTATTTTTCCGCCGTTGTCAAATACATTGCAAAATATTCTTCTTTGGGTTATAATGAAAATAATCTGAAGAAAAGAGGCACGGAATTTGGAACTTGAGGCATATTTTGCGCGTCTGAAAGGCAAGCATGTTCTGGTTTTGGGACTTGGCGTGAGCAATCGACCGCTGGTGCGGCTGCTGCTGCGCTACGGAATCGACGTGACCGGCTGCGACCGCACGCCGCGAGAGCAGCTTGACGCCGAGGTTTTGGCACTGGAGGCGCAGGGGCTGCGTCTGCACCTCGGCGAGGGCTATCTGGAGGGTATTTCCGGCGACGTCGCGTTCCGCACGCCCGGTCTGCACCCGGAAAAGCCGGAGCTGGTCGCCCTGCGAAGCGCCGGGACGCACATCACCTCCGAAATGGAGGCGTTTTTCGAGGTTTGTCCCTGCCCAATCATCGGCGTGACCGGCTCAGACGGGAAGACCACCACGGCAACGCTGATCGCGGAAATGCTGCGCCATGCCGGGCATCGGGTCTGGCTGGGCGGCAACATTGGTACGCCGCTTTTGGACAAGGCGGCGCAGATGTGCCCGACGGACTGTGCCGTGCTCGAACTCAGCTCCTTCCAGCTTATGGATCTGCACCATAGCTGCCACGTCGCGATCGTCACGAACCTCGCCCCCAACCATCTGGATATGCACCGCGACATGCAGGAATACGTCGACGCGAAGAAGAACATCTTCCTCCGTCAGACCGAGCGCGACACGCTCATTTTGAATATGGACAACGACCTGACGGCGGGCTTCGTGCCGCTGGCGCGCGGCACGGTCAAAGGCTTTTCCTGCCGCAGCGACCCCGAAAACGGACTGTTTTTCCGCGACGACACGATTTGGCGCGGCAATGAGCCGATCGTGCGCCGCGAGGACATTCTCCTCCCCGGCATGCACAATGTCGAAAACTACATGGCGGCGATTCTGGCGGTCGAGGGGCTTGTCTCCGACGACGATGTGCGCGATGTTGCCCGGCATTTCGGCGGCGTCGAGCACCGCATCGAGCTGGTGCGCGTCAAGGACGGTGTGTCGTTTTACAACGACTCCATCGCCTCCTCGCCCAGCCGAACTGTTGCCGGTCTGCGCAGCTTTTCCCGGAAGGTCATCCTGATCGCAGGGGGCTACGACAAGCACATCCCGTATGACGTTCTCGGCCCGGAGATCGTCGAACACGTCAAGCTGCTCGTCTGCACCGGCGCAACGGGCGAGAAAATCGCCGCTGCGACGGAATATGCGGAAAATTACCGCGAAAATCAACCCGAAATTTTGAAAATCGACGATTTTTATGAAGCAGTCCGCACCGCTGCCGCCCGCGCGGAGGCGGGGGACGTGGTGCTGCTGTCTCCGGCAAGCGCTGCGTTTGACAAGTTTAAGAACTTCATGGTGCGCGGCGCGGAATTCAAGAAAACGGTGATGGCACTATGAAAACGACCGCTGTGATCGTCGCCGCCGGGACTGCCTCGCGCATGCGCGGCATCGACAAGATCCTCGCGCCCCTCGGAGACATTCCGCTGCTGCTGCAAACTGTGCGCGCGGTGGCGTCGAGCGCGCAGATTGACCGCATTTTGATCGTCACGCGCGCCGACCTGCTCGAAACCGGTCAAAAGCCTCTGCCAATCGGAGGAGAAGGTGACCGACGTCCTCGCCGGAGGCGAAACGCGCACCGCGTCCGTCATGAACGGGCTGCGCCGTGTCACCACGCCGCTCGTCGCCGTGCATGACGGCGCTCGCCCGCTCGTCACGGCGCAGGTAATCGACGAAGCGGTTGCCGCCGCTGAGATCTGCGGCGCTGCCGCGCCTGCCATTCCCGTCCACGACACGGTCAAGGTTGCCCGCGACGGCATTGTTACCGCCACGCCCGACCGCTCGACCCTGTTCGCCGTTCAGACGCCGCAGGTGTTTGAAACGGAGCGGCTGTGCGTTGCGCTGGAAGCCGCCGCGGAGCGGGGCATTGTCCTGACGGACGACTGCTCTGCCGCCGAAGCTGCGGGAATGACCGTTCGTCTGACGGCGGGGAGCGAGGAAAATTTGAAAATTACGATACCGATCGACCTCGTGCTTGCCGAGGCGATCCTGAAACGGAGGAATGCGCAATGAGAATCGGTCACGGCTATGACGTCCATCGCCTGACGCCGGGGCGGAAGCTCATCCTCGGCGGGGTGGAGATCCCGTTCGCGCTGGGGCTGGACGGGCACAGCGACGCAGACGTCCTCACCCATGCCGTCATGGACGCCCTGCTCGGCGCAGCCGCCATGCGCGATATCGGCGTGCTCTTTCCCGACAACGACCCGACGTTCAAGAATATTTCCAGCATTCTGCTGTTGCAGGAGGTCATGTGCCGCCTGACGAAGCACGGCTACCGCGTCGGCAATGTCGACGTGACGGTGCTCGCCCAGCGCCCGAAGCTCCGCGATTACATCCCGCAGATGGTCGAAAATCTCGCTGCGGAGCTGCATGTTTCCCGCGATCGCGTCAATGTCAAGGCGACGACGGAGGAGGGCTTGGGCTTTACGGGCAGCGGCGAGGGCATCGCCTGTCACGCGGTCTGCCTGTTGGAGGAAACTTAAAAAGGAGGAAGCGTCATGTTTAAGAAACAGAGAGAAGTCATGAGCGAAGAACAGCTCCGACCGACGTGGGATTACCTGACTGCGTTGGAGCGCCGCCTGCGCCGCAACAACCGGCTGTGCCGTATTTTGCAGCCGGTCAGCTCGGTGGTCTTCCTCTTCAATCTGCTGCTGGCAGTGATGAATCTGGCGAAATTTGTCGGAAGCGAGACGATGAACGCGCATTTTGATAAAATCCCCGTGCTTCCGGCGCTGATCGAGTCCCTGCCCCGTGGGAGCAGGACGGGCGTGCTGGTGTTCACCGCGCTGTTCACGTTCGGCATTTCGCTGGCAGTCAGCGGCGCGATCACCGGCGTGACGTATCTGCTTGACCGCCGAAATGCCTCGGAAAAGCGCCCATTGAACGGCACGCTTGCGCAGCGCGCCAACGCCGTGGTCAACGAGGCGGAGACGGTTTATGAGTTGCGCCGCGCCATGCCCACATGGTCGATCTATCCGGAAACGGGCATCCTGACCGCGCTCAGCGCATTCCCGATCGTCATGACGCTGCTGCAATATGCCGAGGGAACGGAGCCGTCAGTGCTCTGGATCGCGCTCTGGTTCTGCGCGCTGCTGGTGTGCCTGTTCGTGCTGTTCTGGGTTTATGCGTTGCTGCTCTGGTGCTTCGCGCGGCTCAATTCGCTGTTTTACCATTCGCCGAGCGCATGGTCGCTCTATACGCTCTATCAGGAGCTTGACGCCTACTGGGAGAGCGTCGACCCCGACGAATTCGAACGCCGCGACCGCCGCCGCCGCGAAAGCCGCAAAAAGCGCAAGACTGCCGAAACCACATAAAGAAACGTCCCTGCCGCAGGCAGGGACGTTTCTTGTACCTATTACTATTTACTTAACAATAGAAATCGCGGATTTTCTTTGCGCGACTGGGGTGGCGGAGCTTGCGGATCGCCTTGTTTTCGATCTGGCGAATGCGCTCGCGCGTCACGCCGAAAATCTGCCCGACTTCTTCGAGGGTGTGCGTTTTGCCGTCACACATGCCGAAGCGCAGACGCAGCACGTCCGCCTCGCGTTCGGTCAGGGTGTTGAGGATCTCGCTCAGCGCCTCGGCGAGCAGGGTGTTGCTCGTTGCGTCCGCCGGGCCGGGGGTGTTGTCGTCCTCGACGAACGAACCGATGGTCGTGTCTTCCTCGTCGCCGACGGGGGTGTCGAGAGAGAGTGTGTCGGCAGCGGTGCGGTTGGCTTCAATGATCTTCTCAATCGGGAGGTTCAGCTCGTCGGCAATTTCCTCGAGCGTCGGCTCACGACCAAGCTCCTGCACCAGCTTGCGATTGCAGCGGGTCGCCTTGTTGATGACTTCCACCATATGCACCGGCACGCGGATGGTTCGCGCTTGGTCGGCGATGGCGCGGGTGATGGCCTGCCGAATCCACCAGGTGGCATATGTAGAGAATTTGTTTCCCT
>CAYRMX010000130.1:0-4140 GCA_964425295.1 uncultured Oscillospiraceae bacterium
CCATGATGCCCGGCACGGCAGCCGACCCCGCTTATCGCCGCGTCGACGTCGACACCGAAACGGGCAAGGTTTCCGGTCTGTTCTAATACTCACAACCCAAAAACTCCGGCGGCGATCCCGCCGGAGTTTTTCGGGATTTTCCCGCACGGTACGAATGAAATCTGTCCGCTCTGCGAACACCGTAACTATTCACTATTCACTCAAAAGGAGAACTCCCTATGGATATGACAACGAAATCCTGCCGTGAATTCGTCACGGTTCTTGCTTCCAACGAACCCGCACCCGGCGGTGGCGGCGCTGCTGCGCTGGTCGGCGCGCTCGGCACGGCGCTGGGCAACATGGTCGGCTCGCTGACCGTCGGCAAGAAGAAGTATGCCGACGTCGAAGCCGAGATCATCGCCCTGCAAAAGAAGTGCGACGCGCTCCAGACCGAGCTGCTCGACCAAGTCCCCGCTGACGCCGAGGGCTTCCTGCCGCTGGCAAAGGCATATGGCATCCCCAAGGATGACCCCAACCGCGACGCCGTGATGGAAGAAGCGACCGTCATCGCCTGCAAAGTCCCGATGCACATCATGGAGCTGTGCTGTGAAGCGCTCGACGCCATCAAGGTCTTCGCCGAAAAGGGCAGCCGTCTTGCCGTGTCCGACGCAGGCTGCGGCGCGGTGATCGTGAAGTCGGCGCTTCAGGCAGCGTCGCTGAACGTCTTCATCAACACCAAAACCCTCAAAAACCGCGCTGTCGCGGAAGAAATGAACGCAAAATGCCTCGGCATGCTCGACAATTACGGCAAGCTGGCAGACGAAATTTTCGAGACCGTCAAGAACGGCTTCTTCAAATAAGGAGGAACAATCATGGCAAAACAGCTCTTGGGCAAGGAAGTTACCGACGCCCTCAACGCAAAACTGATCGACCGTGCCAATGCACTCAAGGCACAGGGCGTTGTCCCGACGCTCGGCATTCTCCGCATCGGCGAAAACCCCAGCGACCTGTCCTATGAAAAGGGCGCGACAAAGCGTGCCGAGCTGATCGGCATTGAGGTCAAGAAATTTGTCCTACCCGAGGACGCAACGAAGGAAGCCGTCCTCGCCGAGATCGACAAGCTCAACGCCGACGAAACCGTCCACGGCGTTTTGATGTTCCGCCCGCTTCCCAAGCACCTCAAGGCAGACACCGACGAGATCTGCAACCGCCTCGACCCGAAGAAAGACGTCGACTGCATGACCGACCTGTCCAACGCCGGTGTGTTCGAGGGTCGCGCCGATCTCGGCTTCGCCCCCTGCACCCCCGCCGCCTGCATGGAAATTCTCGACTACTACGGCATTGACTGCAAGGGCAAGAACGCCGTCGTCATCGGCCGCAGCCTCGTCGTCGGCAAGCCCGCCGCGATGATGCTCATGGGCAAAAACGCCACCGTCACCGTTTGCCACACCAAAACCGTCAACACCGCTGAGATCTGCCGCAATGCCGACATTCTCGTTTCCGCCGCCGGCGTCCTCAACTCGCTGACGAAGGATTTTGTCCGCCCCGGTCAGGTCGTCATCGACGTTTCGATCAACTGGGACGAGAACAAGCCCAATGCGCGCGGCGGTCTGGGCGCCATCGCGGGCGACGCGGTTTTTGCCGAGGTCGAGCCGATCGTTGACGCCATCACGCCCGTCCCCGGCGGCGTTGGCAGCGTGACGACCTCCGTGCTCATGAAGCACGTCATTGAGGCGGCAGAGCGTCGCTGAAACGGGCGGTGACGACATGAGCAAGCTGAAAACCCTCGAGCCGAGCCGCTTTTTGAAGCTGCTCTTCGGCTTCTTCACGCTGGCGTTTCTGATCGCCGCCGTCCTCATGCCCGACCGCGCATCAATGCTCGACGGACTGTGGGCGATCGCCTCGCAGCCCGCCAAGGTCTACACCAACACCTTCGCCCTCGGCGGCTACGCCGGCGCATTTCTGAACGCCGGGCTGGTCTGCCTGATCTGCACGCTGCTCTACTGCCTGCCCAAGGCGGTCGCAAGCGCCCCCTCGGTCATCGCCTTTCTGCTGACCGCCGGCTTCACGTTCTGGGGTATCAACGTGGTCAACCTCTGGTTCGGCATCCTCGGCGTGCTGCTTTACTGCCTCGTCACCAAAAAGCCGGTCGGCTCACAGGTCAACGCCATGCTGTTTTCTTCCGGTCTGGCGCCGATCTTCTCCGACCTGCTCCTGCGTTACCCGAACGCCGACGTGAGCGGCTTTTCTTGGACGGGTCTGGCGCTGGCAGCAGGCGTGGGCATCGTTGTCGGCTTCATTCTGCCCGCCGGACTGGCGAATTCCTCGAAAGTTCACCACGGCTTCTCGCTCTATTCCGCAGCCGTCCCCATCGGCATGACCGCGTTCTTCCTGCGCGCCATCCTCTATAAGGTGCTCGGCGCAACGCTTCCCGCCGCACCCGACACGGCGCTCCTGAATGTCGCGTCATGGAATGTGTGCAACATTTTCTGCTTCATTTTCTTCGGGCTGTGCGTCGTTTTTGCGTTCCTGCTCGGCTGCAAGCCGAAGGACTACTGGACACTGATGAAGGACACCGGGCACAGCGTGGACTTCTCGCAGAAGTACGGAACGGCGGCAACGCTGATGAACGTCGGCGTGTTCGGACTGTTCATCGTGCTGTACTATAACCTGATCGGTGCGACGTTCAACGCCGTCACGTTCGGCTGCATCTTCTGCATGCTCTCGACCTGCTGCTCCGGTAGCCACCCGCGCAACGTTTGGCCGATCATGGTCGGCTATGTCGGCGCTTCGCTGCTGATGAAGTATCTGTTCATCGGCACGACCGGCGCGGAATACGCGCAGGCGATCAACGCGCAGTCCATCGTCGTCGGACTTTGCTTCGCCAACGGCATGTCGCCGATTTCCGGCAAATACGGCTGGTATTTTGGCATTCCGGCGGGCGCGCTGCACTTCTGTTTGGTCACGAGCGTCCCCGATCTGCACGGTGGCTTCTGCCTGTATAACGGCGGCTTCACGGCGGGTCTGACCTGCCTCGTGCTTGTGCCGGTCTTGCAGCATTTCTTCAAGACCAAGGACGAGCGTCTCGCGGCAAAAGCCGGAAAATAATCAAACGCGGACGGAAAGTTGTTCCGTCCGCGCCGATTTATCGAAACGGCAGTGTATGTTTTTATGTAGAATCCCCCCTCCAATGGATCGTTTTGTCTCTGCACCGCACCCGTACCTCCCTCTGACAAGGGAGGTGACTTCACCGCAAGATGAAGCCGGAGGGAGAGAAAAAATGGTGGAACGATTTTCCGTCAGCATCGTCTAATTGCTATAAACACTTTTGGAAGGCGATCACGATGAAGAAAATTTTTTGTTTCAGCGCGCTTTTGGCGCTGTGCCTTGCGCTTGCGGCGTGCAGCGGGCAGCCGGAACGCGAGCCGAACGACGCAACCGGTTATCCCAGCGGCGCGTTACAGGAAGTCTCCGTTTTTTATGACGGCGCGCTCTATTCCATGAGCCACGAAGAAGCCGACTGCTATGCCGACGGTGAAGCGGCGATCGCGTCGCTCGGATTGACCCCGATCGGTGAGATCGTCGCGGAGGACAATCTTACCGCGCCGGACACGGAGCTGGAAGCCAGCCATCTGGATGTCGGCACGACGCTCTATTCCGACGGCGAGGGCAGGCTCTACGTCCTCTTTGACACCGGCGCGCTGCGAACGCTCATTTCCAACCGCGTCGTCACGCCGCTTCCGGGCGCTGAGGAAATCGGCAGCAAAGCCACGGTCGAGCCGACCTACGGCTTCGACGACCCCATCGAGCCAACCACCGCCGAACGATAAAACGAACCCTCTGCAACGGCAGAGGGTTCGTTTTGTTATTCCAATGTCTCCGACAATTCCAGACCGGGATTGCGGCGGATGGTGAAGTCGATCGCCCACGGGCTGGAGAAGACAAGCAGCTTGTGCCCGCGATAATCCTCCAAAAGCTCCACGTCAGAAGACAAATTAAGGTCTTTTTCGTCACCGGGGCACTTCTGAATGAAGCGCAGCACCTCATACGGCAGTCCCTCCATGCGCAGCTCGACGCCGTATTCCGAGAGCATGCGGTAGCGGAAAACGTCGAATTGCAGCGTGCCGACAACGCCGACGATGACCTCCTCCATGCCGGTGT
>CAYRMX010000131.1:0-4058 GCA_964425295.1 uncultured Oscillospiraceae bacterium
TTCCGCGGCTTCGGCGTGACGCAGACCTGCTTCGCGACGGAAACACTGTTGAACATGATGGCGGACAAGGTCGGTATTTCCCCGTGGGAGATCCGCTACCGCAACGCCATCCGTCCGTGGGGCGTCTTGCCGAACGGGCAGATTGTCGACGATTCCACGGGTCTGGTCGAGACGCTTGAAGCCATTAAGCCCTATTATGATAAAGCGGTCGCCGCCGGAAAGCCCGTCGGACTTGCCTGTGCGATGAAAAACGCCGGTGTCGGCGTCGGCATTCCCGACTGGGGACGCTGCAAGCTGATCGTCGAGGACGATGAAAAGCTCCATATTTATACCGGCGCTTCGTGCATCGGGCAGGGACTCGGCACGGTGCTCGTGCAGATGATCGTCACCAACACCGACCTCCGCCGTGACGACATCGTCTATGAGCGCAGCAACACATGGATCTCGCCCAACTCCGGCGATACCTCCGGTTCGCGCCAGACGCTCGTCACCGGCGAAGCCTGCCGCCGCGCCTGCGAAAAGCTTATGGAAGCCAAGGCGGGGAAGTCCCTCGCCGACCTCAAGGGGCAGGAATTTTACGGCGAATACCTCGCCAAGACCGACCCGCTCGGCGCGAACGTGCCAAACCCCGTCTCTCACGTTGCCTATGGTTATGCAACGCAGCTCTGCATCCTCGACCCCGCCACCGGCACGGTCGAGAAGATGGTCGCCGCGCATGACGTCGGCAAAGCGGTCAACCCCCTGTCCTGCGAGGGGCAGATCGAGGGCGGCGTGGTCATGTCGATGGGCTATGCGCTGACCGAGGAATACAAATTCGACGCGCACTGCCGCCCCATCTCCCGTTACGGCACGCTGGGGCTGTTCCGCGCGCATCAGACGCCGGAGATCCAATCAATCGTCATCGACAAGCCCGGTCTAAACGTTGCCTGCGGCGCCATCGGCATCGGCGAGATCACCTCGATTCCGACCGCTCCCGCCATTGCCGACGCCTACTTCCGCCTCGACGGTGAGCGCCGCGTCAGCCTGCCGCTTGCCAACACGCCCTACGAGCGCAAGTAGAAGGAGGGGATCGTATGATCGTCAAGAAAAAATTCCCGGCGAAGGTCGCCTGCGTCCACTGCAACGGCGGCTGCCGTGCAAAGCAAAGCCCCGAGGGCTACGACCTGTGTTCCTACGGCTGCACCGGCTGCGGCAATTGCATCGAGACGTGCCGCTTCGGCGCCATTTCGCTCAATTCCTACGGCGTGGCGGAGGTTGACGAGAGCAAGTGCATCGGCTGCGGCGCGTGCTACCTTGTCTGCCCGCAGCGCGTCATCCACCTGCGGCTGGAGGACAACCCCATCGTGGTTCTGTGCTCGAACAAGGACGCCCGCTGCAAGGACGTCTGCGAGGTGAGCTGCATCGGCTGCGGTCTGTGCGAAAAAATTTGCCCCGCCGCCGCCATCAAGGTGTCGGAAAACCGTGCGTTCATCTTTGCGGATAAATGCCTTTCGTGCGGCATGTGCGCAATGGTCTGTCCCCGCGGCGTTATCCACGACAAACGCGGCGTCCTCACCCATCGCATTTGACCGCGTAAATCCACCGCGCGGACATTGCTTTCCGGTGTCCGCGCGTTTTTGCAAGTCCCGAAAAAATCTTCTGGAGTGGGGAAGCACTGCATATTTACCCTTTGAGTGAGCGCGCTCGCGGAATCGAATCATCCGGTCATGCGCAAAACATTTCGTGAATATTACCAAGAATGCGGAGGGCTTTTTGTGCGGTATTACTACGGGAAACGGAAAATATCACATTTCATTTTCTCTCAATTTATGCTATGATATAAGTTACCAACATCAAAGGAGAATCGGAACATGAAACGCATGGTTTCCCTTGTGCTTGTTTTTGTGCTGCTGCTCAGCTCAATCCCGGCGGTCGGCGCGGCAAGTGGTCACAACACCGAAACGCGCCACGTCGTATGCACCTCGCTGTCTTCACAGGCGCGGTCGTACTACACCGGCAGCTATACTTACGACAACATCGCCGCCTTGACGCCGGGCAACACGAGCTGCCTTTCGACCGTCAACAGCGCGATGTTCAAGTCGCTGCACACGCTGATGTCCGACACGCAGACAAAGAGCGTAAGCTATAAATCGCTGACGTCCTATTGGCCGGACACAGATGGCAGCATTTTTCTCTATAGCGACACGGGTTATGGAGGGACAGTCAGCCGTGAGCACGTTTGGCCCAAGTCCCGCGCTTCTTTCCATGAAAGTTATGGCGGCAGCGATCTTCACCATCTTCGCCCCGAAAACTCCACTGTAAACTCCACCCGCGGCAATTATACAATGGGCAATGTCAGAGCCAACGGAGCGACTGATGAAACAGAGACTTATGGAGGGCACACCGTCCTCTGGTACAACGGAAAATACAGCCAAAACGGCTGCGCTGGTCTGGTTGAGGTCAATGACAACATCAAGGGCGACGTCGCGCGCATCCTGCTGTATGTCTATGTCCGCTGGGAGGAGCGAAACCTCTTTGAAAACGACCCGAATCCGAAGCAGGCCAGCGGCGACGAGGGCGGAAACAACGGCAAAAAGGTCATTGAGAGTCTTGGCACCCTGCTCCAGTGGTGCCATGACGACCCGGTCGATACCTGGGAAATGAAGCGCAACGACCTCGTGCAGGACGTTCAGGGCAACCGCAACGCATTCATCGACTATCCCGAATTTGCGTGGCTGATCTTCGGTCAGACGCTCCCGAACGACATGACCACCCCCTCCGGCAAGGCGAAGTCGAACGGCTCGACGCCGACTTACCGCTTCACCGCCGCCTCCAACAACATGAATTTCGGCACGGTCACGACCTCCGGCAACACCATCACCGCCACGCCGAAAAGCGGCTATGTCGTCAGCGGCTATAGCGTCTCGCCGACGGGCGCGGCGACGGTCGTGCAGAGCGGCAACGTCTTCACCGTCTCGAACCTGACGGCAAATTGCACCGTTACGATCAATTTCGCGGCGAAAACGCCGACACCGACCACCCCGTCCTGCCCGCATGCGAACACCGAAACGACCACAGTCGCCTCGACCTGCAAGACGAACGGCAGCAGCCGCGTCGTCTGCAAGGACTGCGGCGCGGTCGTCGCCAGCACGCGACTCCCCAAGGCGGAGCACAGCTATTCTGTCACGACCGTCGCGCCGACCTGCACGCAGAGCGGCAGCGAGAAGAAGGTCTGCTCGGTTTGCGGCGACGTTGTGCAAAATGTTCTCGCCGCCAAGGGGCATGCCTACAAGGACGGAAAATGCACCGTCTGCGGCGCGGCTGACCCGTCGTATTCGGCATTGAACAGCGCAGTCATATTCAAAGATGTGGGGCAAAACGACTGGTATAAAACGGCGGTCGATTATGCCATCAACCATGAACTTTTTAACGGCATGTCGCACAACACGTTTGAGCCCGAAACCCCGATGACCCGCGCGATGCTCGTCACGGTTCTGTGGCGCAGCGCCGGTCAGCCGATCGAGGGGACGAACAATTTCAGCGACGTCCCCAATAATCAGTATTACGCGCAGCCCGTCGCGTGGGCGGCGGCAAACGGCATCGTCACCGGCACGTCCTCCACCACGTTCGCGCCGGAGGACAACGTGACCCGTGAACAGCTTGCGACGATTCTCTATCGCTATACCAAAAAGCTCGGTGTCGATGTGAGCACCGCCGGTGACCTGACCAGGTTCAGCGACCATGCCAAGGCGAACGACTGGGCGCTCGACGCGCTCAAGTGGGCAGTCGGCGTCGGCATCATCAGCGGCGACAAGCAGGGCAGCGCCGTCTATCTCGACCCGCAGGGCAACGCCACCCGCGCCCAAGTCGCCACCATCTTCATGCGCTACCTCGAAAACGTCGTGAAGTGACCGCGCAATAATCATCATATTTTGCAAACAGGACATCTGCAAATGCAGATGTCCTGTTCGTTTGCAGAGCAGGGGCATGCCCCCGCCGCTGTGAGTGAATAGTGAAAGGTGAATAGCGATTGCGCGCGCCCATCGCTCCCTCTGATGAGGGAGGTGTTTGGTACGCAG
>CAYRMX010000132.1:0-3964 GCA_964425295.1 uncultured Oscillospiraceae bacterium
CTCTGGATCTTCGCTTCGGTCACGCTGTCGAGGGCACTCGTCGCCTCGTCGAGAATGAGGATGGGCGGGTTTTTCAGGAAAATGCGGGCGATGGAAATGCGCTGCTTCTGTCCGCCGGAAAGCAGCGTGCCGCGCTCGCCGACGTAGGTTTGGAAGCCGTCGGGCATTTCCATGATGTCGTCATAGATCTCCGCACGCTTCGCCGCCTCGATGATCTCCTCCATCGTGGCGTCGGGCTTGCCGTAGCGGATGTTGTTTTCCACGGTGTCGGCAAAGAGGAAGACGTCCTGCTGGACGACGCCGACGGCGTGGTGGAGCGATTTCTGCGTGACTTCGCGGACGTCGAAGCCGTCGATCTTGATCGCGCCGCCGGAGACGTCATAGAATCGCGGAATGAGACGGCAGAGGGTGCTCTTGCCGCCGCCGGAAGGCCCGACAATGGCGATCGTCTCGCCCGGCGCAACGTGCAGGGTGACGTCTTCGAGGACGTCGGACTCTTCTTCATAGGCAAAGTCAACATGCTCGACCGCGATCTCGCCGCGCACCTGTTCCAGCTCCGTCGCCTCGGGCACGTCTTGAAGCGTCGGCTCTGTGCGCATCAGCTCGGCGAAGCGGCTGAGGCCCGCGAAGCCGTTGGCGAACATTTCGGCGAAGTTGACCAGCTTGCGCACGGGGCTTGTAAAGGTGGAAATATAGAGGCTGAACGTCAGCAGGTCGACCATTTCGATCTGCCCATCCATCAGCAGCGCGCCGCCGGCGGCGATGACCGCAACGGACAAAACGGACATGAAAAACTCCAGTGAGCCGGAAAAAATGCCCATTTCCTTGTGGAATTCGCGCTTGGAGACCTTGAAACGCTCATTGGCGGCGTCGAATTTGGCAAACTCGACATCCTCGTTGGCGAACGCCTTTGCTGTGCGGATGCCGGAAAGCGAGGACTCGATCTCGGCATTGATGGCGGCGGTGCGCTTTTTGACGCCCTTGGAAACCGCGCTCATTTTCCGCCGCCGCGAGATCACCACGACCAACAGGATCGGCAGAATGATGCACACGACAAGCGCAAGCTGCCACGCGATCGAGAACATGACCACCAGCGCGCCCGTGATTGTCAAAAGCGAGATGAGCAGGTCTTCCGGGCCGTGGTGGGCAAGCTCCGTGATCTCGAAAAGGTCGCTCGTCAGGCGGCTCATGAGCTGACCGGTGCGGTTGCGATCGTAAAACTCATAGCCGAGGCTCTGCATATGGCGGAAGAGGTCGCGGCGGATGTCCGCTTCCACGCGGATGCCGAACGTATGCCCCCAGTAGCAGATGACGAAATACAGCAGCGCACGGACAAGGTACGCCGCCGCCATCACGCCCATGACGGCGAAAAATGTGGCGTAGGCACTCTGCGGCAGAAGTTCGTTCATCGCCGTGCGCGAGACGAGCGGGAACGCCAAATCGACCGCCGCGACGATCAGCGCGCAGAACATGTCCAGCGCGAACAATCGGCGGTGTGGCTTGAAATAATGCAGAAAAATACGGAGGAGACTATGCTTGCGGTAATACTCTGTCTTCATTGCGTTCATCCTTTACAATATTATTGATCCACATACCTTTTTTGATCATGAACAGTCCGAGAACGCATTTCCCGAGGTCGGCAAGCTGGCAAATCAGGAACAGCGGCACGATCGGAAGCCCGAGGAAATGCAGACCATAGGCAAGCGGTACGGTGAATACACACACATAAAAGCTGTCAAAGAGAAAGGTGACGAACGTTTTGCCGCCGGAGCGCAGGGTAAAATAGCAGGAGTTGGCAAGGGCGTTGATGGGCATGGCAAGCGCCAGAATCAGCAGGAAGTCCGACGCCAGCTCGCGCACGGCATCCGTCGCCTTATACATCAGCGGAATGAACGGTGACAGCCCCGCCATCACTCCGCCGATCACAAAGCAGATGGCGACGGCAAAGACAATCAGCTTGCGGTCGGTATCCACTGCCTCGTCCGGCTTGTCCGCGCCGAGGAGCTGGCCGACGATGATGCCGATGGCATTGCCCATTGCGAGAAACGCAACATTGAAGACGTTGGAAACGGTCGAAGAAATCGTGTTCGCAGGGCCGACGCTTAGGCTACTGAGCGAATAGCACTGCGTCAGAAGCGCCATGCCCACCGCCCAGAGGGTCTCGTTGAGCATGAGCGGGACAGTCTTTTTGCCGATTTGCAGTGCAAGCGTCTTGGGAATGCGCAGGGAGCGGTACGTTCCGACCATATAGGGCGCTTTTTTCGGGTGGGTATGCGTCCAGACGATGACCACCGCCGCCTCGACATAGCGCGCAAGCACCGTTGCGATCGCCGCGCCCTCCGCGCCCAGCTTGGGGAAGCCAAGATAGCCGAAAATCAGCAGCGTGTTGAAGCAGAGGTTGACCAGCACCGAGACGATGCCCGAAATCATCGGCACGATCGTCTGACCGCATTCGCGGAGCGTGCCGGAATAGCACTGCGAAAGGACGAACGGAAGGAAACCGAGGAGCATGATGCGCAGATAGTTATGCGCATGCTCGAAGCTCGCCGCGCGCTCTGCCTCCGTGCCCTCACCGAGAAGGTAAAGTCGGATGAGGTCGTCGCCGAAAACCAGAAACACACCCACACCGAGCGCAAGCAGCGCCGCGCCGATATAGAGCTTGAAGCGGAAGGCATACCGCACGCCGTCATGATCACCGCGCCCGTAATACTGCGCGCCGAAGATGCCCGCGCCCGAAACCGCGCCGAAAATGGCAAGGTTGAAGACGAAAATCAGCGTGTTCGCCACGCCGACGCCGCGCATTTCCGCTTCACCGACACGCCCGACCATGATGTTGTCGAGCAGACTGACGAACTGCGTGATGCCGTTTTGCACCATGATCGGCACGGCGATCGCCAGCGCCATCGCGTAAAATGCGCGGTCGCCGACGTACTTTTTGACCAACGATGAACGCATGAGAAAACTCCTAAAACAATGAATTTTGCGATTTGAATGCATATTTAGTTATTTTATCAAAATCCGTCGGACAATGCAATACTTTCGCCCCAAAAAATCCCCCAAAAAAGTCCTGCGCTTTCGCACAGGACTTCTGCTTGTTCGTTCAGAATATCTGGGTTGCGGTTTTCAGGCGTTCTTTTGGCGGGAAGCGGCGGTCGAACGCCTCAGCTTCCGCTTCGTCGACGAAATAGCACGCCGATGTGCCCGTAAAAGTCGAGGTTGCCCTCAAAGCAGACCGCGCTCGCCGCTGTCCGATTGCAGCGCCGCATGAGCGAAAACGGTCTGCCCGATGAGCGTTCCGTTCCATGATGAACGCCAGCTCCGGCACGAATGCAGGGGTCGCTCGCATTCGGTGCAGGACGTAGTGCTCCAGGCAGCCGGGACGGTAGACATTCCAGAATGCCTCGCGAACGAGGGATTCCACCTGCGCATGGTCTTTCGGTGTTTCCAAACGAATGTGAATGTCATTTTTGTTCATTATTTTACCTCCTGATGATTGTTGACCGCAATCCGGGAGGGTGCAAGACGCTGCACAACCTCCCGGTCACGCCGTAATCTCCGAGGTGTTATTTTGTTTCAAACAGCGTTCTTCTTTAACATATTTGCCGGTCTTACCGGACTGATTCCACTATACCACGCGTTTTTCTCAGCGGCGGCACTTGCGCTGCACAAGCTTCACCAGCTCGACAAGCGGGAGCATTGCCAGCGCGAGCACGATCGCGATCAGGTATTCTTTCAGGCTAACCGGCGCGAAGCCGAACGCATTGGCGAGGAACGGAACTTCGCAGACCAGCGTGGTCAGCAGGAGTGCTGCCAGCGCGGAAAGGTTGAGGAAACGGTTCTGCCCCTTGAGGGTGAAGATGCTTCCGCGCTGACTTCTCATGTTCAGGCTGTGGACGATCTCCGCCATCGAGAGGGTTAAAAACGCCATCGTGATGCCGTCGCGGGAGTTTGCGATCTCCCAGAC
>CAYRMX010000133.1:0-3814 GCA_964425295.1 uncultured Oscillospiraceae bacterium
ATAGAGCTTCAGCTCGGCATAGTGCGTCGTCGCCGCAACACGGCTGCCGCACTTGCGGCAAAATTCGATCAGCGCATTGGCAAGCGCCGCGCCCTCGGCGGGATCGGTGCCCGCGCCCAACTCGTCAAAGAGGACAAGCGTCTCGTCGTCGCACTCGCCGACGACCTGCACGATGTTCTTCATGTGCGAAGAAAAGGTGGAAAGCGACTGCTCGATGGACTGCTCGTCGCCGATGTCGGCGAGCACCCGCGTGAAGACGGAAACGGCGCTTCCCGCGTCCGCGGGGATGTGCAGACCGCACTCCGCCATCAGCGTCAGCAGTCCCAGCGTTTTGAGCGTGACGGTCTTGCCGCCGGTGTTAGGGCCTGTAATAATAAGCGTGTCAAAGTCCGTGCCGAGGCGCACCGTGATCGGGACGACCGCTTTCGGGTCGATCAGCGGGTGGCGCGCACGCACCAGCTCGATGGTGGCGTTCGTGCGGATCTCCGGCTCGATGGCGTTCATCTTGTGCGACAGCCGCGCCTTGGCGAAGATGACATCCAGCGTGAGCAGCATTTCATAGCTGTGGCAAATACTCTCGCGGAAGCCCGCTGCCTCCGCCGAAAGCTCTGCCAGAATGCGTTCGATCTCCTTTTTCTCGCGGATGAGCAGCTCGCGCAGGGCGTTGTTGGCGTTGACCGCCGACATCGGCTCGATGAAAAACGTGCTCCCCGACGAGGAAACGTCGTGGACAAGTCCGGGGATCTCGCCCTTGTATTCACTCTTGACCGGAACGACATAGCGGTCGCCGCGCAGGGTAATGATCGGGTCGCGGAGATATTTGGAATAGCTCGGCGAGGTGATGATCTTTTGCAGCGATTCCTTGACCTTCGCGCTCTGAATGCGCATATGGCGGCGGATATCGGCAAGCTCCGTGCTGGCGGCGTCGGCGATCTCCTCCTCGGAGAGGATGGAGGTCGAAATTTTTTCTTCCAGATAGCGGTTCGGGGAAAGCTCCTGAAAATAGACATCCAGCACACTCTGTGTATAGTCGCCGTTATAATATGCCTTTGCCGTGCGGATGCACTTGAGCACGGCGGCAATGCGCAGCAGCTCCGTCGGCGTCAGGCAGCCGCCGCGGTCGGCACGCTCCAAAGACGGCGCGATCTCGCTCAGACCGTAAAAGGACGGCGAGCCTTTGAGCGCGATCAGGGAGCACGCGGCGCTCGTCTGCGCCTGAAGATCGCGGATGTCGTCGGCGTCGTTCAGTGGAAGCAGGGCGCGGCAGCGTTCCTTTGCCGCTTCGCTGTTGGCGCAGTCTGCAAGCTGCTGCAAGACCGCGCTCAGTTCCAGCTTTTGTATGGATTTTTCATAGAGTTCTGTCATAATTTTTCCTCAAAGAAACAGGGATTTATAAAAATCGAGGGTATAAAAGCCGCGCTCCAGGCGCATGCACAGGTAGCTTTCGCTCAGGGCGTCCAGCTCGGCAAGCGACGCTTCGGACAGGGCAAACGAAAACAGTCGTTTGGGGTCGGCTTCGGCGATATAGCGCATGGCGGCAAGCGTCCCCACGCTGACGGGCATGCGGATGCCGTCGGTATTCTCGCTGCGGCAGCCGGCGCACTGCAAAACGCCCTGCGTGATGTTGAAGCGGTCGCAGTCGGGCTTGCCGCACACGATGCACCCGCGCAGATCGGGCAAAAAGCCCGCAATGCACGTCAAGCGCAGCTCAAAGACCGCCTTGACGAGCTTCTGCGGCTTTTGCAGCACCGCAAGGGCATAAAGCGCATTGAGCAGCAGCGAAAGCAGCTCCGGCATGGGGTCTTCCTCCTGCGCGACCGTCTCCGCCACCTGCGCAAAATAGGACGCAAGGGACAGCAGCTCAATATCGTCCCGCAGACGGGGAAATATCTCCTTTGCCGTCGCCTCGGTGATGACGTAGCGTCCCTGCCGCTCGAGCAGCGTCAGCTCCGAAAACGCCAAAAGCTGGCATGCGGGCTTGCTCCTGCTCGTTCGGCTCTTGACGCCCCGCGCCTTGACCGTCACCTTGCCGAGATCGCGCGTGAGCACGGTCAGAAGCTTGTCGTTGTCCTTATATTCCGTTTCGCGCAGAACGATACCGTCCGTTTTGATGAACATAGCTTCTCCTATGTAGCGAGACATTTCGTCTCACTGCAATTCCTTTTCCCGACGCAAGCGCTGATAGAGCAGATACGCCTCCGGCGCGCCCGTGTCCTTAAACAGTTCCCAAAACAGTGCAGCCTCCATTGCGCAGCCCTCCTCGGTGTTAGGATGCTCGCCGCGCCGCCGCACTATCCGCGGAAAGAATTTCTGTTATTCGTAGCCGAAGTTGCGCAGCAGGAAGTCGCTGTCGCGCCAATTCTCCTTGACCTTGACCCACGTCTGCAAGAAGACCTTCGTGCCCATGAAGCGTTCGCAGTCCTCGCGGGCGGCGGTGCTGATTTTTTTGAGCATTGCGCCGTTTTTGCCGATGATGATGCCCTTGTGGCTGGCTTTTTCGCAATAGATCGTCGCGTCGACATCGACCACGCCGTTGTCGCGCTCGGAAAATTTCGTGATCTCTACCGCCGTGCCGTGCGGGATCTCGCGTTCGAGATTCCACAGCAGCTTTTCGCGGATGATTTCCGCGATGACCTGCCGCTCCGGCTGGTCGGAGGTCGCGTCCTCCGGGAAGAAGAACGGGCTTTCCGCCGCGTATTTGTCGCATTCGTCCAGAAGCGCCTGCACACCGTCCTTGTACTTCGCGGAGATCGGCATGACGGCGTCAAAGGAAAACCGCTCGGCATAGGCGGCGATGACCGCCAGAAGCGCTTCCTTGTCCTGCAGGGTGTCGATCTTGTTGATGACGAGGATGGCAGGCGCGCCGCTCGCCTTGATCTGCTCGATCAGCGCTTCTTCCTGTGCGCCGACGTTGGCAATCGGCTCAACGAGCAGCAGTACTAGATCGACGTCCGCCACGGACTCGCGCACCACGTCGACCATGTAGTCGCCGAGCTTCGTGCGCGGCTTGTGCAGGCCGGGCGTATCGATGAAGACAAGCTGCGTCTCGCCCCGCGTCAAAACGCCGCAGATGCGGTTGCGGGTGGTCTGCGGTTTGTTGGAAACAATGGCGATCTTCTCGCCGACCAGACGGTTCACGAGCGTGGACTTGCCGACGTTCGGGCGTCCGGCAATCGTGATCATCACGGATTTCTGACTCATAATTTCTCTCCTGTTTTTTATCGTTGTAAGCCGAGCTCGGCGGCGATGAGTTCTTCGCGCGTGCGCATTAGGCGCTTCATTTCGCCCTCGTCGAGGTGGTCATAGCCCAAAAGGTGCAGCACGGAATGGATGGTCAGATAGCCGACCTCCCGCTTGAGCGAATTGCCGAAGCGCTGTGCCTGATCCTTGGCGCGTTCCAAAGAAATGCACATATCTCCCAGCGGAAGCAGCCCCGTCTGCGGGTCAAGCAGTGCCGTGGCGTCCGCCGGAAACTTCCCCGGCTCGAAATTGAACATCGGGAAAGACAGTACGTCCGTCTCCTTGTCGATATTCCGCGTGGACTGATTGATCGCGCGGATGCCGGCGTCATTCGTCACGAGGACGTTGATCTCGCACGGGACGTCCACGCCCTCCGCCGCAAGCGCAGCGGAGATGCAGCGGTTGAGATGGATGGTCAGCCCGGGGCTTTTGTCTGAACGCTCGCTGTAGCGAACGAAAATTTTATGTTTCATCGTTCCTGCTTCTTTCTGTAGATCTTCTTTTGCGCGGGAAGCTGCTTTTTCTCCCCGGCTTCATAGGCGGCGATGATCTGCTGCACCAGTGCATGACGCAC
>CAYRMX010000134.1:0-3685 GCA_964425295.1 uncultured Oscillospiraceae bacterium
CTTCAATGTCACGCTGGATGGTGCGGCGCAGATTGCGCGCGCCGTAGGTGACGGAATAGGATTTTTCCACCAGATAATCGATCACGCTGTCGTCCCATTGCAGGGCAATGCCGCGCTCGGAGAGATTTTCGCGCAGCTCGCCGAGCATGATCGCCGCAATGCCGCGGAAATCCTTCTCCTGTAGGCGGTTGAAGCAGACGATCTCGTCGATTCGGTTCAGGAATTCCGGCCGCAGGAAATCGCGCAGGGCACGCATTGCCTTTTCCCTGCTCTGCTCGGAGACGCTGTGCCCGAAGCCGACCGTGCCGTCGCGGCGGTCTGATCCGGCGTTGGAGGTCATGACGATGACCGTGTTTTCAAAGTTGACCACGCGCCCCTGTGCATCCGTGATGCGTCCGTCGTCGAGGATTTGCAGCAGGACGTTCAGCACGTCGGGGTGCGCCTTTTCCAGCTCGTCAAACAGAATGACGGAATAGGGCTTGCGGCGGATCTTTTCCGTGAGCTGCCCCGCCTCATCATAGCCGACGTAGCCGGGAGGCGAGCCGATGAGCTTGGAGACGGAGTGCCGCTCCATGTATTCCGACATATCCAACCGCACAAGGGAATCCACGGAGTCAAACAGGTCGTCCGCAAGGCATTTGACCAGCTCCGTCTTGCCCACGCCGGTCGAGCCGACGAAGAGGAACGAAACGGGATGCTTTTTCGTCGCAATGCCCACACGGTTACGGCGGATGGCGGCGGCAACCGCGGAAATCGCCTCGTCCTGCCCGACGATGCGCTTCTTCAGGCGATCTTCCAGTGAGCGAAGCTGCTCATATTCCTGCGCGCGGATTTTGCTCGCGGGGATTTTTGTCCACATTTCGATGATGCGGGCGAGATTTTCCATCGTCAGAACGGGTGCGGGCTTTTCCTCCAGCGCGGCGATCTCGCCGTCCAGACGGCAGATGTTGCTGCGCAGGGTGGCAAGCCGCTCGAAATTTTCGTGCTCGGTGTCCTCGGTCAGCAGCTTGACCTCAAGCTGATAATCGTCGCGCTCCTTGCGCTTTTCGGCAAGCTCGGAAATTTCTTTCGTGCGCAGATTGAGGTCGGAGCACGCTTCGTCCAGCAGGTCGATCGCCTTGTCGGGCAGGAAACGGTCGGTGATATAGCGCTCGGAGAGAATGACCGTCTGCCGCGCGATTTCCGGCGGGATGCGCACGCCGTGGAACAGTTCATAATAGTGCGAAATGCCGCGCAGGATCTCCACCGCTTCCTCAATGGTCGGCTCTGCGACCGTGACGGGCTGAAAGCGGCGCTCCAAGGCAGCGTCCTTTTCGATATACTTGCGGTATTCGGCGTAGGTCGTCGCGCCGATGACCTGAATTTCGCCGCGCGAGAGGGCGGGTTTGAGGATGTTCGCCGCGCTCATGGAGCCCTCGGCGTCGCCTGCGCCGACGAGATTGTGCACCTCGTCGATGACGAGAATGATGTTGCCGCATTCCTTGATCTCGGTGACGAGGCTCTTCATGCGGCTTTCAAACTGACCGCGGAACTGCGTTCCCGCGACCAGCGACGTCAGATCGAGCAGATAGACCTCCTTGCCGCGCAGCTTGAATGGTACGCTGCCCGCCACAATGCGCTGTGCAAGCCCCTCGGCGATGGCGGTCTTGCCGACGCCCGGCTCACCGATCAGGCAGGGGTTGTTCTTCTGACGGCGGTTGAGAATCTGCACCACGCGTTCCGTCTCAACCTCGCGACCGATGATCTTGTCCAGCCCGTTTTCCCGCGCCTTGGCGGTCAGATTCAGGCAGTAGGTGTCGAGGAATTTATGCTTTTTCGGCTTCGGCTTGCCCTCGGGCGGCGTCTCCTTTTTGCGCTCCTCTTTCGGAGCGATCTCGCCGCCGAGGTTGCCGAACAGACGGTTCATGTGCGGAAAAGTCGCCGTGCGGCTGCCGATATCGTCGTCGTCATCCTCCTCCGGCTGCATCAGGGACATCATCTCACCGTTGAGGTTTTCCAAATCCTCGTCCGTGATGCCCATGCGCTCGACGATCTCGTCGACCTGCTTGATGCCCAGATCCTTGGCGCATTTCAGGCAAAGTCCCTCATTGGTGCTCTTGCCGTTTTCCACCTTGGTGATGAAGATCACGGCGACATTTTTCTTGCAGCGGGTGCAAAGGGTCGGTTTCATAGGGTACCTCCTGTTCAGGGAATATAAAGCTCCGCCGCTCCGTCCGCAACGCACAGCGCAGTGCCGTCGCTTCGGACAAAGGCGTGGGAAAAGCCGGCGTTTTCCGTCTGCGAATGCAGCACCGGCGTGTGGTCATAGAGAAAAAGTGCCTCCTCGGTCAGGACGGAGAGGTAGTCCGCGCAGGCGCTCAAATGCAGCACCGTGCCGTTTCCGGAGACAGAAGCTGTGACGTTTCCGGCTTCGTCGAGCGCGACAAGGCGGAACGTGTCCGCCGAATCGGAGCAGCGGTAGACGGCAAAGACCCTGCCGTCGGAGAAGCAGTAATCGGCAAGCGCGCCGTGCTCCTCGGTGTAAACGCCGCGCAGCGCACCGTCCGAGCCGAGAAAGAAGAGGGAAGTCTCGCCGACGGCACACAGGGCGTCGCCGCTCAGAAAGGCGAGGTCGCAGATCGGCTCTGCGCCGAGTGCGGTTTCCGCCGCAATATTCTCGCTGCCGATATCCAGAAGCTGCGCGGCGGCCTGCACTTCCGCAGCGTCCGCCGCCAAAGCCGAAACGGCGGCAAGCTGCCCGTTCGGGGCGAGGGCGCAGGTGTTGAGACAGTGGGTCTTGACGGTTCTGCGATAGCGCAGAACGCCCGCGCCGTCATAGACCTCCAGCACGGCGCGGCTGCCGTTTTCGGCATGGAGCACGGCGCAGCTTCCGTTTTCCGCAAGGGCGGCGTCGTAGATCGCGCCGCCGACGTCGGGAGTATACAAGACGCCGTCTGCGTCCAGCACGGAAAGATACGTTCCGCCGATGTCGTAGACCAGAAGCTGTTCGCCTGCGACCTGCACGGCGGGCGAGGAAAGGCTCGCCGACACCTGCGCGCATACCGCGCCGTCATGCGAAAAGACCGTCGTGCCGCTCGGCGTCACCATGGCAAGGCGATCGCCGAGCAGGGCGTAATCGGCATTTGCGTCGGGCGCAAAGGAAAACCGCTTCGCTTCGTTTCCGTAGCGGAAAAACCGTTTTATGCCGTCGAGCGCGGTGGTACACGTCAGCAAAAAGACGAGCAGCAGGGCCAGAACGACTGCAAAAACAAGCAGAAACCGCAGCCAGCGCCGCAGCTCGGCGCCGGGTCTCGCCGACTTATCGGACATGGAACGAAACCTCCCCGTCGTCATACCAGAGCTGTGTCATGGCAAGCCCGCCCGGCGGAACGGTCGGCCCCGCGGCGGTGCGGTTGCCGTCTGCGAGGATGCGCCCGATCTCCTCGGGGGCAAATTTTCCCTCCGCAGCGTAGACCACCGTGCCGGTCATCGCGCGCGCCATGTTGTAAAGGAAGCCGTTTGCGCAGATGCGGAAGTAGAGCAGGTCACCGTCGCGCTCTACATCGAAGTGGTAAACCGTGCGGACGGTGGATTTGACCTCCGTGCCGACGGAGCGAACGGCGGCAAAATCGTGCGTGCCGACGAACTGCGCCGCCGCCGCGCGCAGGATGTTTTCGTCGAGATGCTTGGGATAGAACCATGCGCG
>CAYRMX010000135.1:0-3684 GCA_964425295.1 uncultured Oscillospiraceae bacterium
AGGGAAGTGTAAAAAAAAAGTTATATATAACAGAAAAGCGGGTAAATTTTGTTGACATGAGTTGGCTAATTTGTTAAAATATATAATAGCGGGCACTAAATTGTCTGCATTGAACGCTCCGAATGACTTGGGGCGTTCACAAATACATAAATGAGGAGAGCGGAAATGAATCAACTGAAATGTGAATTGTGCGGCAGTAATGAGCTTGTCAAGCAGGACGGCTTCTTCGTATGCCAATTTTGCGGCACGAAGTACTCCGTGGAGGAAGCGCGCCGCATGATGGTCGAGGGCACGGTCGATGTGAAGGGCACTGTCAAGGTTGACAACAAGGATTTTGTGGAACGTTACCTCCAAAATGCACGCAGAGCACGTCAAAAAGAGGACTGGGAGGAGACGGAAAAGTATTATAACCTCGTCGAGCAGAACGAGCCGACCAACATCGAGGCAATTTTTTACAGCTCCTTCGGCAAGGCGAAGATGTCTCTGCTCGAGCAGGATATTTATAAACGTCAGCAGGCGTTTAAGGTTCTGACGAACTGTGTTTCCGTGGTCGACGACAACTATGATCCGGAAAAATCAGACGAAAACCGCGAGATCATTATGCAGATGAGTCACGATATTCAGGCGATGACGCTCGGAAACTTTGTCTTCACAGAGTGGAAAAACGGCTACGGTACGGTCACCAGAACGACGAAGCCCGAAACTTATACGCTTTTTAACGGACTGAACAGTGAATTCATTACGACGCTGGAAAATATCATTGCCAAAGACCCGCAGACGTATCTTTATGAACTCATCATTCGCCACTGCAACATCCTGATCAACAACGGTAGCCTGCCGGCTGCATCCAAGAATCTCTGGAACAATAAGATCATTCAGACACATGCCGCGTGGCACAGGTTCGACTCGACCCACGAGATTCCGTATATTCCGCAAATCGCCGAGCCGAAGAAGTCCAATGTAGGCTGCGTGCTTTCGATCATCAGCATCATCATCATAATCATTTTCTGTGTTGCTGTCATTATCGCATTGGATTAAGGAGGCAGAGCTATGAGACAAAAGATTCCTTTTGCGGCGCTTCTGTGCTGGGTTTGGTCAGGAGTTCTGCTTGCGACGCTGTTCGCTACATTAGCGCTCTTCAATCATTTCGCTTATTCCCCATCAGCCCTGTTG
The DNA here is from genome assembly GCA_964425295.1 of uncultured Oscillospiraceae bacterium. GTDB lineage: Bacteria > Bacillota > Clostridia > Oscillospirales > Oscillospiraceae > JAZOXB01. The sequence continues at coordinate 1,174 of CAYRMX010000135.1, forward strand.
TTGATTCAAACGTTCCTTCAGATTGGCGGGCAGGGATTCCTCGGCACTGTGATCGCCCAAAACAAACGAAAGCTCCTCCTGCCGGCGACAATCGTGCATGCCGCTACGCTTCTGCTGGAGCTCTTCATCAATGGATTCGGCATTGCAGGCGTTTTTTCTCTGATTGCGCCGATCTGGCTTGTTGTGCTCACGGTGCTTGTGCAGAATCAGACCTATAGGGATGCAGTCAGCAAGCTGTGGTTTATCGGCGGATGCGCCTATCTCTTGGCAGTGCTCCTGACACTCGGTACAATGAAGTGGCTGTTCAGCTCATCGATGGGCATCTTGTCACTGCTGACCTATATTATTGCAACGACCGCGTATTTCTGCATTGCAAAGTGGATCGTTGCACCGGTAAAGCTGGAAAGCACACTCAATGATATGACCGCGAAGCGAAAGAACGATATGTATGCCTATTATGAGAATCTTTATCGCACCGGCGCAATCACTGCGCAGGAGTGGGAAGCCAAGCAGAACGAGATTTTCGGGAACGACTCATATCAGAATCAATAATAAAGAGATTGGGAGAAATCATCGGATTTCTCCCAATCTCTTTATTATGTCCGATCGGTACGAGGGTGACCATAATAGAACAGGGAAACAAGCCCCGGGCCGGTGTGCGCGCCGATGGTCGCGCCGATGCAGGTATAGAAAATGTCGCGGAAGCCCACGGCGTCGCGCACCTGTTCGGCGAAGATCTTTGCTTCCTCAAAGGCGTTGCCGTGGCAGACGTAAAGGGTCTGCTCGTGCGGGTCGATCACGTCGGCGGCGATGATATTCCGAATGCGGTCGTAGGTGCGTTTTTTGCCGCGGCATTTTTCGACGACACGCAGTTCACCCGCACCGTTCAGATTCAGAATCGGCCAGATGTTCAGCGCGCGGGCGACGACAAATCCGGTACGGCTGACGCGACCGCCGCGATAGAGATATTCGAGGTCGCCGGTCGTGTAATAGGGGTTGGCGCAGTTGCGGTGTTCCGTCAGCCAGCGCGCGCAGTCCTCGGCAGAGATGCCGTTGTCGCGCATCTTTGCGGCGTGAAGCGCTAGCATGCCGTAGGCGAGGGAAGCGCCGAGAGAATCGATGACGAAGATCGTGGCATCCGGGTGGTCGGCAAGAAGCTGCTCGCGCGCAAGCAGGGCATTTTGATAGGAACTCGAAATGCCGGAGCTGAGCGCGATATGTACGATTGGCAGATTCTGCGGCAGGAGCGCGCTCCAAAAATCAACGTAGTCGCCGACGTTGGCAGCGCTGGTCTGCATTAGGGCGCCCTGCGCCATCTGTTCAAAAAAGGTAACACGCTCTTCGAGGCACATCGTATCGGTGCAGACTTCGCCGTCGCACGTATATTTCATCAGCAGAACGTGAATCTCATGCTCCTTGCAGACCTGCTCGGAGAGGTCGCAGCCGGACTCCGTTGTTATAAGAAATTTCTTCATGATCTCCAACTCCTTTGGTGTCGTTTTGAGCATATTTTACCCGATCGTGATGGAAAAATCACCCGAACGAGGCGGAATTGGGCTAAATTTATTGGAGAATCAGACTCTACCAACAGTAGAGTTGCAAGTTTTGAGGAAAAATCCGATGATTGCAAATGCAATTTGCGCGGCGAACTGTCGTGAACTTTTATTTTGACTTATATTGCCATGATTTTTGATAAATCTTTGAGATATTTGCCAGATTATGTTTGAAATATTAAAAATTCGAATTTGCGCAAACGCCTCATAAAATGTCTTTTACTTCCAAAATATTAAAAGTAACAATTCTCTACTACCGGTAGAGTTAAGCGCGACACCGCGATGACAGACATTGGCAGGGAAGCGCGCGAAAATTGTTTGCCGGAGCATAAACAAGTCGATTCACATCTCAACACCGGGACGACGCCCTTCACGCCGCTGACGGTGGCGGACGACTTGGGCGGCTGTGCCTTTAACGGCGCGACGGTTTATCCGCTGCGCTATACCGAGGGCTCACTGCGCTACTATCTCAACGGCGTATTGCAGACGGCGCCGGCCGTCACGGGCGGTCCGCCCCTGACAATCAGCGGCGTCACCGTGCCCGCGGGCGGCAACGCGCTGCTCATTTATGAAGCGAGTGTGACACCGTATGCACCGCTTGGCGCGGAGGCAACGATCACGAACCCCGCGACGATCACCGGTGCAGGGCTGACCGCGCCCATGACCGTAACGGCGACGATCGGGATGGAGCAGCGCGCGGATTTGAGCATCAGTAAATCGCTCTGCCCGTCGACCGTGACGGAGAACGGGCAGTTGACTTACACCTTCGTCATTGAGAATGCGGGCAGCTTGGCGGCGGACGCGTCCGAGGCGGTCGTCCTGACGGACACCTTTGACCCGAAGTTGAGCGGTATTACCGTCGCGCTGAACGGCGCGACATGGACGCAGGAGACGGAATACACCTACAACGCGGCGACCGGCGTCTTTGCGACGACGGCGGGGCAGCTCACCGTGCCCG
>CAYRMX010000136.1:0-3669 GCA_964425295.1 uncultured Oscillospiraceae bacterium
TCTCAACACGCTGCTGCATGCCGACGGTGATGTCCTCGACCTTGGCGTCCAGATCGACCTTCAGACCGTAAGTTTCAATCAGATTTTCGACCTTTTTGCGGGCGGCTTTCTTTTGCAGGAAGCCCATCTTGGTGGTCTCCGCGCCGAGAATGATGTTATCCAGAACGGTGAAGACCTCAACAAGCTTGAAATGCTGGTGAACCATGCCGATGTTGAGCGCCGTTGCGTCGTTCGGATTGCGGATCTGAACGACTTCGCCGTTCTTTTTGATGACGCCTTTTTCCGGCTGGTAAAGACCGAAGAGGACGGACATCAGGGTGGACTTACCTGCACCGTTTTCACCGAGCAAGGCGTGAATCTCGCCGCGGCGAAGCTGGAGCGTAATGTCATCGTTTGCAATAATACCGGGGAAGACTTTGGTAATATTGAGCATTTCGATGACATAGTCTTGGAATTTGTCCATATCGCACCTACTTTCCTCGTTTTTCAGTCGTATCACGACTACTATACATCATTATTATAGGGGGAATCGGCAAAAAATGCAAGAGGATAATTCATGAAGCTCGAAAAAATGTTACTTTTCACAAAAACTGCGTATGTTTTCCAAACTTACGCCGAATAGAAAGTTTGCTTACATGTGTCGCTTTATCGATTGCGGAAATTCCGAAATGCGGCGGGGCGAGGGCAGCTCGCCGCAAATTTTGTATACACCTGTAGGACGGAGTGGCGAAGCGGCGACGCGGGAGTGAATGACAGTCCGGTGAATTGGTAGGGGGCTTGCCACCCCCGCCGCATACGGTGAGTGAATCGTGAAAAGTGAAGCGCTGAGGAGGCGGCTTCGCCGACGAATTCAAATTTGCGCTGCGGCGCGGGTTGTGGGACGAAGTGGGCATCGCCCCTCCGCGCTTGCACGATCGATAAACAGGAGGCATGCTTCCGCTGTGGCAGCTACGTTCTTCTGCGACATTATGAACATGCCGGCGCGGCAGGGGAATGCCCCTGCCCTACAAATGTGACTTTGATAGACGTTCGCGGGCGATGCCAGCGGCGGTGACGGCAACAATGTCTCAACAAAGCAAAAAAAGAGGAAGACCGAAGTCTTCCTCTTTTTTTATTTCAGGAATTACTCAACAACGTTCAGGTTGACGTTGGGAGTGTTGGTGCCCTGGTTGGAGAAGTCGTTGTCGATCGCGACAGTGCCGTCGACGATGCCGGCGAGCAGGGTCTCGTACTCTTCAACAGACCAGTTCTCGAGGGACCAGGTCGCAACAGGCAGACCGACAGCACCCTGAGCAGCGCCCAGCGTGACGCAGTTGTTGCCCCAAGCGGTCCAATCGCCGTCGTTGATGCCGTAAGCGGCTTCAAGAGCCTGCTCAGCAGCCTCGCCGATGCCCTTCAGAGCGGAGGTAACGACAGTGTTGGAAGAGAAGGACTGGTCGACGTCGACGCCGATGACAGCCGCATCATAGGTAGCAGCAGCAGCGGTGATGGAGTCGAAGATGGAGCCGCCGCAGGAGAAGATGATCTCCGTGCCGCCTTCATACCAACCGGCGCAGAGGGTCTGCAGCTCGGTGGAGGGCTGGAAGCTTGCGCCATAGAGCCAGGTGAAGTTCATGTCGACGGTAACGCCGGCTTCGACAGCAGCAGCGTTCGCGCCCTGAACATAACCGTAGCCATAACGGCAGCAGGCATCGTTGGTGCCGCCGCCGCCGCCGCAGAAGCCGAGCTTCGTGTAGCCTTCCTTAACAGCAGCGTAACCGGCGAGGTAGCCGCACTGCTCTTCCTGGAAGACGACACCGGCGACGTTGTCCATGCCGAGGGACCAACCGTCGATGAAGACGAACTTGACATCGGTGAATTCAGCAGCAGCCTTTTCCAGAGCAGCGCCCTGCATGAAGCCGGCGCAGACAACGACCTCCGCACCGTTCTCGCAAGCAGCCTTCATGGCGTCGTAACGGTCGTCGTCAGTTGCCTGATCGCCGTTAGCGGGCTGATAGTACTTGTAGGACTTGCCGTTCTTGTAAGCGAAGAGCTTCACGCCGTCATAAGTACCCTGGTTGAAGGACTTATCCTTGAGCTGACCAACGTCGGTAACGAAAGCGACTTCATAAGTGCCGTCCTCGGACGTCATGGTGTCCTCGATGTCATCGGCAGAAATGTCGGTGTTAACGGGAGCGTCGGGAGCGTCGGTCTCGTCGCCGGCGTCGGGAGCGTCGGTTTCCTGGTTGTCACCGTCGGTGACTTCGGGAGCGTCAGTTTCCTTGTTGTCTCCGGAGCAGCCGGCGAACAGGCAGGCTACCATGCAGAGGGCAAGGAGAAGTGCTAAGAGTTTCTTCATTTTCTTAACCTCCAAAATATTTTGCGGTGTTCCGCTTCGTACATTGTAACACAAAAGGACGGAAAATCAAGGTATATTTCGATTTTTGTTAATTTTCACGAAAATTACCGTTCCAAATCCGCTTTTGTGAAGCTTAACGGCAGTAAATCCGACAAAGCGTATTCGTCGTAGGAACCGTCGCCTTTGCCCAGATAGATTCTAAAATCATCGTTACAAAATTCTGCCATGACCTGTCTGCATACACCGCAGGGGGCGCAGACCGCGCTGAGCGGCTCGCCCTGTTTGCCGCCGACGATGGCGATCGCCTCGAATTCGCGCTCGCCTTCGTAGACTGCATGGAAGAATGCGGTGCGCTCGGCGCAGTTGGTGGGGGTGTATGCGGCGTTTTCGATGTTGCAGCCCTGATAGACCTTGCCGCCCTTTGTCAGCAGCGCAGCGCCGACGGCAAAGCCAGAATAGGGGACGTAGGCGTGCTCGCGGGCTTCAAATGCCAGCGCCACAAGCTCCATTGGTTGCATTGTCACCACTCCTTAAAATAAGATTGAGATCCGTAGAGCGGAGACGTGTCTCCGCTGCTTGCATGCACTATCAATCAACGCCTGTAGGGGTCGATGCCTACATCGACCCGTAGCGCCAGATAAATAGTGAATAGTGAATAGTTGCGGTGTCCGCTTTGCGGACGAATTCAAATAGCGCTGCGGCGCAGGTTGCGGGACGATATGGGCATCGTCCCCGACGAACGCACGATCGATAGACGTTCCGTAGAGCGGAGGCTATTCTTGTGCGACAGGCGCGGTGCGGTAATTCGGCGTTACAGGATCTCGTTTGCGAAGCTCTTGCCCTCGGTGGCGAAGTCGACGCCCAGCACGTCGGTGACGGTGGCGGCGATGTCGGCGAAGCTCATGCGTGTACCGAGATTGACGGGCTTGACGCGCTTGCCGGCGATCAGCAGGGGGACATATTCGCGCGTGTGGTCGGTCGTGGCGGTATAGGCGGGGTCGCAGCCGTGGTCGGCGGTGACCATGACGAGGTCGTCTTCGCCCATCTGCGCCATGAAATCCTTGAACCAGCCGTCGAATTCCGTCAAAGCGGCGGCGTAGCCGTCGATGTTGCGGCGGTGACCGTAGAGCATGTCGAAATCGACGAGGTTGATGAAGCACAGACCGTGGAAATCGCGGCCGGCGTAGACCATTGTTTTGTTCAGACCGTCGGTATTGCCTTTGGTATAGACGTGCTCGGTCGTGCCGCGTCCGGCGAAGATGTCGAAGATCTTGCCGACAGCCAGAACGTCCTGCCCGGCGGACTTGATCGCGTCGAGCATCGTCTCTGCG
>CAYRMX010000137.1:0-3625 GCA_964425295.1 uncultured Oscillospiraceae bacterium
ATAATAAGGTATCAACAAAAGGTTCGGGAGGGACAGCACGATGCGCCTGCGCAAATCGTCACGCATTACCAAGCTCATCCTACTGGCGGTCGTGATCTACGCGATCGTCACGATCGTGGCGCTTCAGCCAAAGATCAACGCCCTGCGGGACGAAAGCGCAAAGCTTGCCGAGGAAGTCACCGCGCTTGAGCAGTCTAACCTCGAACTGGAGGACGACATCGCCGCGCTCGGCACGGACGCGTCCGTTCTGGAAATCGCCAAAGAACGCCTGAATCTCGTCGAAGACGGCGAGATCGTCTACATCGACAGCAGCAAATAATCGGAGGAACATAACACATATATGGAGCTTACAGTCGGCGCCCTGCTCGAGGGCAAAGTTAAAACCATCACCAAATTCGGCGCATTCATTCTTCTGCCCGATAACCGCACCGGCATGGTGCACATTTCCGAGGTCGCGAACAGCTTCGTGAGCGACATTCACGAGCACCTGACTGAGGGGCAGACCGTGCGCGTCAAAGTCATCGGCATTGATCCTGCGGGCAAGATCAGCCTGTCCATCAAGCGCGCGCAGGAGCAGGAGCGTCCCCGCCCCGTGAAACCCCGTGCGGAAGCGCCGAAGCCGCAAGCGCCGAAAGCACCGCTGACCTTTGAAGAAAAGCTCAAGCAGTTCATGTCCGACTCCGACAGCAAAATTTCCGGCTGCCGTCAGTACGAGCACAAAACGAAGTCCCGTCGGCGCTGAAGCCGCTCGGTTAACGCACATCACGCCCCTCCCCCGGAGGGGCTTTTTGAATGGAGCAAGCAACATGAAATCTGCCATCATCACCGGCGGAAGCCGCGGCATCGGCGCTGCGGCGGTGCGGGTTTTTTCCGCTGCCGGATATCATGTAACATTTTTGTACGAAAAGAACCGCGAAGCGGCGCAGTGTGTCGCCGCCGAGACGGGCGCGGACGCCGTCTGCTGTGACGTCGCCGACGGCGAAGCTGTCAGGCGGGCGCTCTCGCCGCTTCCGCCCGTGGACGTGCTGGTCAATAACGCCGGCATCGCGCATTACGGGCTGATCTCGCAGATCGGCGAGCAGGAGTTTCAACGGCTCTTTGCCGTCAATGTCGGCGGCATTTATCACTGCATCAACGCCGTTCTTCCGGGCATGCTGCAAAAGCAAAGTGGCGCGATTGTCAACATTGCCTCGATGTGGGGGCAGGTCGGCGCGTCGTGCGAGGCGGCGTATTCCGCTACCAAGGGCGCAGTTATCGCCCTGACCAAGGCGCTGGCGCAGGAACTGGGGCCGTCCGGCATCCGCGTCAACTGCGTCTCGCCGGGCGTGATTTTGACGGATATGGTGAACAACGTCGCCCCTTCTGTGCTCGACGAGCTTGCCGAGCAATCCGCGATCGGCAAAAACGGCACGCCGGAGGACGTCGCGCGGGCGATACTTTATCTCACCGAGGCGCCGTTCGTTACGGGCGAGAATCTCGCCGTCAACGGTGGGCTTGTGCTGTAAGATTTTTGGCAGCACAAGATATAGTTTCGTGCCAAATTTCGTCTGCGAAATTCTCCGTTTTTCTTACCGCAGCGGTGCTTGCCGCTCAAACGGAGCTATGCTATAATATTATCGCAGTTTTCGGCATTTTGTCGAAAAACGGAAAACAGACACAGGAGACCTATACATATGCAGGGCGTGACGCTGACAACTGAAGAATTGCGGAAGCTGCTTTCCTGCGGCTGCCCCGACGCCGTCGTGCTCTATCTTTACCGCAAATCGGCGCAGCCGCTTGAGACGGCGCTGGACGCGCTGCATCTCACCGTTCCTCGTATGGTGGGGGCAACGGACTGTCTGCGCCAGCTCGGACTGTGGGAAAGCGCCGAGCGTCCCGCTCTTGAGCCGGAGCGACCGACATACAGCGAAGAAGACGTGCGCCACGCCATGAAGGATGAACGCTTCCCGAAGCTGGTCGGCGAGGCACAGCGGCGGCTCGGGCGCACACTTTCAACGGAGGAGCTGAAAACGCTGCTCTCATTCACGGATTATCTGCGTCTGCCGACGGAGGTCGTGGGGCTTCTGCTGCACTACTGCGTCGAGCGCAGCCGTCGCAGAGGGGTGCGCGCTCCGTCCATGCGCTCGATTGAAAAGGAAGCCTACCGCTGGGCAGACGAGAACATCGACAATCTGGAAACCGCCTGTTACTTTGTCCAGCAGCAGTTGCAGGTTCACACGCGCATTCAGCAGCTTCGTCTGCTCTTGCAGATCGAGCAGCGCCGCCTGACGCTTGCCGAGGAGCAATACCTGACGACTTGGATCGCGATGGGCTTCGGCGACGACGCCATCCGCCTTGCCTATGAGCGCACCTGCCTGAACACGGGCGGGCTGAAATGGGCATACATGAACTCAATTCTCAAATCGTGGCACGAAAAGGGACTGCACACCCCGCAGCAGATCGCGCAGGGGGATACACCGTCCGCACCCGCCCCGCGCAGAAAGAACGAAATGTACCAGCGCCACAACGACGAGCTTTCCCCCTTGGAGCGACAGGCGATCGAACAGGCGCTGAAAGACGGACAGGAGGTCTGAGCAATGGCATACAGCGAGCAGGTGCTCCGCCGCGCCAGGGAGCGGCTGGAACAGGCAAAAGCCGCCCGCGAGCGCGAATATGAAGAACACCGGCGCATTGCCTACGAGCGCTATCCCCGCCTTGCGGAGATTGACCACGAGCTGCGCGTGTCCATGTCGCAGCTCATGGCGACGGTACTGCGCAGCGGTGAAGACCCCGCAGCACACATTGCGGAGCTGCGTGACCGCAATCTCGCGCTCCAGCGGGAGCGGGAATGGATTTTGGAGGCTGAATTCGAGGAGGGCTTTCTCGACGACTCTCCCGTCTGCACCAAATGCGGCGGGACGGGCTATACGGGCGCGCAGATGTGTTCCTGTCTGCGCGAGCTGTGCCGTCAGGAGCAGAAAAAGGAGCTGACCTCCCTACTGGTCACGGGGCGCGAAACGTTCGACAATTTCCGCACCGATGTCTATCCCGACATCTACGACCCGAAGCTCGGCACGTCCGCGCGCCAGCTCATGCAGTCGAATCTCAATATCTGCCGCCGCTATGCGCAGACATTTGCCGCCGGCGCAGGCGACCTGCTCTTCTCCGGTGCGACCGGGCTGGGCAAAACGCTGCTTTCAGCGTGCATTGCCCGTCAAGTCGCCGACCGTGGCTTCAGCGTGGTCTACGAAAGCGCCATTCGGCTGTTTTCGGACTTTGAAGCGGAAAAATTCGGCGCGGCACAGGAGGAAAATCGCGGTCTGACGCAAAAATACCTCAACTGCGACCTGCTCATCATCGACGACCTCGGCACGGAAATGACGACACAATTCACCGTTTCCGCCCTCTATCACGTCGTCAACTCCCGCATGATGGAGCGCCGCTCGACGATCATCTCGACCAATCTGCTCCCCGACGCGCTTGAAACGCGGTATTCGCCGCAGATCGCCTCGCGCATTATCGGCGGCTACCGGCTCATTAAATTCGCCGGGAACGACCTGCGCCGCCCGACGCAGAACCACTGAAGATTTTTGGCTCTATGTCAATAGTTGGGGTAGAGGCAAAACAAGAAAAGTCATGGATCGTG
>CAYRMX010000138.1:0-3580 GCA_964425295.1 uncultured Oscillospiraceae bacterium
ACAGCCGCCTGACCCGCGAGTTCCCGGAGCGTGCCGACGAGCTGTTCGCCCGCAACGAGGCAAACGCCAAGGAGCGCTACGAGCATCTGCTCAAGCTTGTCGAAATGTACAAGGATTGATTTGTTGATTCCCTTTTTCGGAGATGGGGGCTTTCCCTCCATCTCCGAAATTTTGGGGGAAGGAGTTTTAACGATGCAAACCGCAACGCTCCTGCTGGCGATCGTTTCTGCCATCGGTTCATTCATTGCCGCATTTTATTCCTACCGCACGGTCTATGTTGTCATCGGTCTGTTTACCACCCGCGTCTTCCCCAAGGCGAAGCGTCAGCACAAATATGCAGTCGTGATCGCCGCGCGGAACGAAGAAAAGATGATCGGCAACCTGCTTGACAGCATCCGTCGGCAGGATTATCCGTCCGAGCTGGTCACGATGTTCGTCGTCGCCGACAACTGCACGGACGCCACCGCCTCCGTCGCCCGTGCGCACGGCGCGATCTGCTATGAGCGCTTTGACGACGCGCACCGCACCAAGGGCTATGCCCTGCAATTCCTGTTTGAAAACATCCGTCGGGACTACGGCATTGAGTCCTTTGAGGGATACTTTATTTTCGACGCAGACAATCTGCTCAAGCAGGATTTTATCTCCCGCATGAACGAGGCGTTCGATTCCGGCGAACGGATCGTCACCTCTTACCGCAACACCAAAAACATTGACGACAACTGGATCGCCCATTCCTATGCGATGCACTGGATGCGCACCATCCGTACCGAACACCGTGCCCGCTCCGTGCTGGGGCTTGCCACACGCATTCAGGGCACGGGACTGCTGGTCGCCTCGTCGCTGCTGAAAAACGGCTGGAACTACGTCACCCTGACCGAAGACCGCGAGCTGTGCGCCGAAGCGGTCGTCATGGGCTGCCCCGTTTCGTTCTGCAACGCAGCCGAGTTCTATGACGAGCAACCGACCTCCCTGCGTATCGCTTTCCGCCAGCGCATTCGCTGGTCAAAAGGTCATTTGCAGGTCGTGCGTAAGGTCGCCGGGCGTCTGTTCTGCCATATTTTCCGCGCCGGAAATGTCGTGGAATCATTCATGTCCTATGACATGCTTACGATCGTTCTTCCGCATTCCCTGTTCAGCTCTTTCGTCCGCATTGCAAAACTCGTGATTGCGCTCTTTGTCTGGCTGCTCACTGCGGAAAGCTTCGGCTACTTCGGCGGCGCAGTGCTGACGTGGCTGCTCGGTATCGGAAAAAGCTGCCTCTCCGCCATCGTCACGGCTGTCTACGTTTCCGTCACGGAGCGGTCGCACATCAAGCCGATGCCGCTTTCCAAAAAGGTCTGGTTCTGCCTGACTTTTCCGATTTTCGATCTTATCGGGCGTCTTTCCATGCTGATCGCGCTCGTGACCAAAGTCGAATGGAAGCCCATCCCGCACACGGTCGAGGCGTCCATCGACGATATGCGGCAACCCGCCGCGAAGAAGTGAGTGATTCGGATTTTTCCGTTTTTTGTCGGCATACCCCGCAAAAGCACCGCATAAAATACCGTCGTTTCCGGCGGTTTGTGCAAAATCCGTTCTCGCTCGGCAAAAAGTTTACATTTTCCGCCGGATTCTCTGTTGACGCAGCAGAAGAATCATGGTATCATAACGGCGAACTGCATTTCGCAGCCCTCGCCAAACTCTGATACAAAGGAGGCGTCGCTTATCAAATCCCATGATGCTGCCCGCACGACCGTGCAGGACGCTCCGAAGAAGAAAAAAGCGAAGAAGCCGCACCACGGCAAAAAAGTCATTGCCGTTCTGCTGTGCATTGTCCTGTTTTTTGAGGCGCTGTACTGCTTTGTCGTCTTTACGGATATTCCCCTGATCAAAAATCTGCGCGAGGCATATATCGGCACCGCGCTGTCCACTATGAACCACCAGTGGCTCGCCAAGCTGTTCCTGCCCTCCTATCAGGTCGAGCAGATGCAGGCGCGTATCGACTACGGAAAAGGTGCGCAGAATAACATCATCAGCAACCGCCCAGCCCCCTCTGCGACCACAGACGGCACAGGCGTGACCGAGCCGGACGAGCCGACGGATGTGACCGAGCCGCCGGTCGAGCAGACCGCCGAGGAAGCGTTCTACGAGCTGTTCTGGGAACTGAACCGCACTTCCTTTGAGGATTATCTGCAAGCCCACCCGGACACCCTGCGCAATGGCTGGGAGAACATCTATATCAACGAAGCCGGTCTTTACGATGACGGCACCGAGATCTATACCTCGATGGGCGAGCAGGTGCTCGCGATCGACGCCAAAAATCAGGTACTCCTCGTCCGCGTGCAGGGCACGGGCTATCAGGGCGTTCTCGCCATTGCGAAAGATCCGGCACAACTCCGCTGCGCCCCCTCTGCCGGTATCGGCTCTTACGGTCAGTTCTTGGAAACGATCACCGAAAATCACAACGGAGTGCTCGCCATGAACGGCAGTGGCTTCATTGACCCGAACGGCAGCGGCAACGGCGGTCTGATCGCCGGCTACGCCATGTCCGAGGGCAAGTCCTACGGCACGCACTACGGCGGCGGTTACAAGCGCATTGAGCTGACGCAGGACAACAAGATGTACGTCGCCGACGCCTACAGCGACGTCGCCTCCGATGTCACCGACGCGACCGAGTTCTACCCCGCCCTGATCGTCGACGGTCAGGTGCTCATCACGGACGACGCCCTCTGGGGCATCAACCCGCGCGCCTGCATCGGTCAAAGTGAACGTGGCGAAATTCTGATGATGGTCATTGAGGGTCGTCTGGTCGACCGCTCGATGGGCACAGGCTTGATCTCCTGCTGTGAGATTCTCAAGCGTCACGAGGGTTATAACGCCATCAACCTCGACGGCGGTACGACCGCGGTCATGTGGTTCGACGGTGAATACGTCACCATGTGCTCCAACCGAGAGATCCAGTCGCGCTATCTCCCGAATGCATGGGTCTACGGCAATTACGATTGAACCCAAACGCGGCTGCAAGCTTACCTTGCAGCCGCGTTTTTGTCAATTATTTTCACCCGCAACACGTTGACAAGCCGCACGGATTTCGGTATAATAGACTGGAATCGGGGTCAATTTCGACAAATTTCTCCCCGCTTCCCCGTAAACTTGTTTATTTTTTGCGTTCGTTCAAGACGCACGGAAAGGATTTTGGCAATGATTTACACAACAGAAGTTCAGCATATGTGTCCGGTTGCAAAGGGCGCATACCACGGTCCGGCTCCCATCCCCGAGGAGGGCAAGTGGGTTGAGGCAAAGCAGATCAGCGACATTTCCGGCTTCACGCACGGCGTCGGCTGGTGCGCGCCGCAGCAGGGCGCCTGCAAGCTGACCCTGAACGTCAAGGACGGCATCATCGAAGAAGCACTCGTTGAGACCCTCGGCTGCTCCGGCATGACCCATTCGGCGGCAATGGCTTCCGAAATTCTCATCGGCAAGACGCTTCTCGAAGCGCTCAACACTGACCTCGTCTGCGACGCCATCAACACCGCGATGCGCGAGCTCTTCCTCCAGATCGTCTATGGCCGCACGCAGAGCGCGTTCTCCGAGAACGGTC
>CAYRMX010000139.1:0-3542 GCA_964425295.1 uncultured Oscillospiraceae bacterium
ACCTGCGCCGACAATACTTGGCGGGCGACTGCCCGGGAAGATAGGTAACGCCAACTTTTATATTCCCCCTTAGCTCAGTCGGTAGAGCAACGGACTGTTAATCCGTGTGTCGTTGGTTCGAGTCCAACAGGGGGAGCCATGAAAAAGACGATTGCGAAAGCAATCGTCTTTTTCAATGAAGTGTGCCTGACGGTACGAAAAGCGCGCACCGCGCATGAAGCGAGGCTGCGCATCATGAAGCTTCGCGGAAGTGAGAGGCACACTGCGCTTCATTTGGCAAGGCTGAGCTTCATTGAAAAGCTCTGTTTAGCGCTTTTGAAAAAATGTTGATTTTGGAAATCCGATTGGATACAATGTGTATGAGGTGAGAAAACGTATAATTCAATTGATTGACATTGACCCCGATAACTGGCGATCGGGGCTGGAAGTTGCGCAATCGCAGAAGCGTTATGTTGCCAATTCCGCGGTTATGCTTGCCAGAGCCTACCGCATGCAACGAAGCAGAGCCTTTCTGATTTGCGCTGATGAAACGCCTGTTGGCATGGGACTGTACTATGATTTGCCGGACATGGAGTGCTACGATTTCAGTCAGTTTTTTATAGATGAGCGGTATCAGGGCAGAGGTTACGGGAAAGAAGCGGTCAAAATGCTTTTCAATGCGATGAAAGCAGATGGTAGATATCACAAGGTCGTCCTCTGTTATATCGAAGGAAATGAAGTTGCAAATTCAAAACTCTATGAGAGCTTTGAATTTGCAGAGACGGATCGTGACGGAGATGAGATCGCGATGGAGCTTTTTAATAAACGGCGAGATGAAATCATGATATCGGGAAAAAGGACGGCCGCGGGAGCGGTCGTCCTTTTTGATCGTACACATGGCAGGGGAGAGAAACAGGGTCAGTCCAGCTTGCCCATCAATTCGAAGATTCGGCGGACGGAGGCGTAGCAGACCTCCTTATCAAATGCGCCGCTTTTCAGCTCGGCGACCGGGTCGAAGCCCTTGTCGGCGTTTTCCCACATGAGGGTGATTATTTCGGGCATTTTGACGTCGCTTCCGGCGTAGACCTCATCTTTCAGGTCGGAATTGACCCACCAGTCGGTCATGACCAGTCCGTCGTATTTCCATTCGCCGCGGAGAATGCCGTTGATGGCTTCCCAGTTCGTGCTGCTCTGCTCGCCGTTGACCAAATTGTAGGAGGTCATCACCGTCCACGGCTTTGCCTTGCGTATGCAGATCTCAAAGCCGCGCAGATAGATCTCGCGCAGAGCCCGCTCGGACACGCGGGAATCCGAGCCCTTGCGGTTGACCTCTTTGTTGTTGCAGCAGAAATGCTTGATGGTTGCGGCGATGTTCTGCTCCTGAATGCCCTTGACGGTGGCGGCGGCGAAAAGACCGGAAATCAGCGGATCTTCGGAGAAATATTCGAAGTTTCTGCCGCACAGCGGGCTGCGGTGGATGTTCAGCGCTGGGGAAAGCCAAATTCCGACGTTATTTTCCTTGACTTCCAACGCAGCGATGACCGCCACGCGCTTGCACAGCTTCAAATTCCAGCTCTGGGCGATCAGGTTCGCGCAGGGGAGATGGGTCACGTTCGGACCGCTGTCGGGGTAGAGCCGCAGACCGGCAGGGCCGTCCGCCGTGGGGACGTTGGGGATTCTGCGGACGTCGCGCTTTTCGCGGGGCATCAGACCGATGGCGTTGGTGTCCGAGGCGCACATCATGGGATGACCGTAGAGCAGCTCCGCCAGTTCTTCGTCGCTCAGACCGGCAATGAACGCGTCGAGCTTGTTCTGCTCCAACGCGTCAATGAGCGCAAGCGGCTTTTCTTCGGACTGCGCTTTCAGGCGATAGCGGATGGGCTTGTGGGTCTGCTTTTCGGCTTGGGGAAGCTTTTCGTAGGTGCCGTCTGCGGTGAGACGCTCGGGGAGCTGCCGGGGAGACATGTAGCTGTGGCACTTGCGGCAGATGAGATCTTCCACCAGTGTGAAATCGAGACAGGGCTGTGTGTCGCGGACGTTCGTTCCGACGTGGACGGTGTAGCGTCCCTTTTCCAGAAGAAAGGCAGATTTGCAGATCTTGCCGAGGTCGTCAAACGAGCCGAACTCGCGGATGTCGAAACGAAGAGAAAGCATCGCTTCCGCGCCGGGCGCCAGTTCGCGGGTCTTTTCAAAGGCGCAGAGCACCTTGGCGGCTTTTCCGAGCTTGCCCTGCGGGGCGGTCAGATAGACCTGAACGACCTCTTTGCCCGGGAAATTGCCGGTGTTTTTTACGCAGACGTCCAGCTTGACGGTGTTCTTTTCCAGCGAAGCCGAGGAAACCGTTACGGCGAAAGTCGTGTAGCCCAGCCCGAAGCCGAATGGATAGACAACGGCGTCGGGCTTGAACGTTTCAAAATAGCGGTAGCCGACGAAGATATCTTCGGTGTAGTTTACATAATCTCTGCTTTCGCAGAACGTGTCGGTGGTCGGATAGTCATCGATGGTGGCTGCCAGGGTGTCCTGAAGATGACCGGAGGGATAGGTCTTGCCCAGCAGCAGGTCGCAGAGCACCTGCCCGGCGGTGTGCCCGCCGTACATGGAATACAGAACCGCGCCGATCCCGTCATTTTCCTTGAAATATGCCGTCTCGATCGGCCCGCAGACATTCAGGATGACGACGACCCGTTTGAAATCGTGGCTCAGCTTGTCGAGCAGCGATTTTTCTTCCTCATAAAGCGCAAAGCCGCCCGGACCGGGGTCGCGGTCACCGAATTTGGTGTGCTCCGAGGAAAGACGGGGGAGGCAGAAAACGGCGGTGTCGCCGAACGCCTTTGCCTGTTCGTACAAGGCTTCGGGCAGGTGCGGCTCGGCATGGAACAGACCGCAGCCCCACTGACGGTAAGTGTCGCCGCCGAGGGCTTTCATTTCTTCGGCTTCGCGATCGACAAATTCCGAGTAGAAATCGACCAGCGGCTGGAAAAAGGAAATTTCTCCCTTGGCTGCGGCGTTGGAGAGGGCTTCTGCCGGCGTGATGCGACCTGTGGTGGACAGGCGACCGCTGCCGCCGCCGCCGAACAGGAAGCCGTTGCCCGCGCCTCTGCCGAACAGACAGACCTTTGCGCCCGGCGCAAGGGGCAGCGTCCCGTCGTTTTTCAAAAGGACTGTGCCCTCGGCGGTTGCCTGACCGACAAGCGTCCGATGAGCCTTGCAGCCGGTGATGACTTTTCCGTCTTTTCCCAGCGGGAGAACCGGCTGATACAGAAAGCGACCGTGTTTTCTCATAAAAATCCTCATTTCTGCGCACGTTTTGCACAATCGATTTGCGCCGCGTGCGCACAATTACTTACGTTAATGGTATTATACGATTTTACTGCGGATAAGTCAATGAGCTGTGCGGCGGTTTATGCAAACAAAAAAGACAAGCCGAGGCTTGTCTTTTTGAATCATGTTTAGAATGTTCAGATCGCGCGTTCAACCTTATTGGAACGGAGGCATCTCGTACAGACGTAGACATGGCGGGGAGAACCATCGACGATTGCTTTCACGCGCTTTACATTGGGCTT
>CAYRMX010000140.1:0-3495 GCA_964425295.1 uncultured Oscillospiraceae bacterium
TCGCACAGCAGCAGCTTCGGCCGCTTTGCCAGCGCGCGGGCAATGGCCACGCGCTGCTGCTCGCCGCCGGAGAGCTGCGCGGGGAAGTTCTTCATCCGCTCACCCAGCCCGACTTCGCGGAGCACCTGCTCCGGGGAGAGAGCGTCCCTGACGATCTGCGAGGCAAGCTCAACGTTTTCCAGCGCCGTCAGGTTGGGAATGAGGTTGTAAAACTGGAAGACGAAGCCGACGTCGCGGCGGCGGTAATCGGCGAGCTGGCGCTTGCCGAGGGCGGAAATTTCCCGATCGTTCAGGAAGACCTTGCCGCTCGTCAGCGTGTCCATGCCGCCGAGAATGTTCAAAAGCGTTGTCTTGCCCGCGCCGGACGGCCCGACGATCACGCAGATTTCGCCCTTTTCCACGGTGAAAGTGGCGTCGTGCAGGGCACGCACCGTCGCCGCGCCGCTGCCGTAGCATTTTTCCACCTGCTCAAACCGAATAAAGCTCATGCCGAATCCTCACTTTTGCCGATTTTTTCTTGTAAACAGTATACTGCGTTCTGCGGCGGTGCGCAAGCGCCGGAGTGCTGAAATACGCAGAATTCACAAAAAATTCGGAAAGGATTTGCGATTCTTTCCGGAAAACACAGCACTTTGCCGACAAATTTTGCTCAGCGCCTCGCATGGATGCAAGAAACGCCTTGACGAAATTGCATTTTTCCTGTAGAATAATAAAGACATTTGCGCCGCGCGCAAAGCGACAGTTCGAAACCATCCTGTCGAAAAATAAAACTATGGAGTGAATTTTATGAAAAATACCCGCACGCTGACAATGGCGGCAATGCTTGCCGCGCTTTACGTCGTACTCGTCGAGCTGCAAGATCTGCTCCTGCCGGGCAGCACGTCGCTTGCCATCCAGTTCCGTGTCGCCGAGGCGCTGTGCGTCTTTGCGATCTTCACGCCTGCCGCGATCTACGGGCTGAGTCTCGGCTGCCTCGTGTGTAACCTGCTCAACGCCGGCGCACTGCCGCTGGATTTTTTGGTCGGCACGCTTGCCACGATGCTTGCCGCGCTGTGCATGCACCTGCTGCGTGGCGTCCGCATTCGGAACTTTCCGCTGCTGTCGCTGCTTATGCCCGTGCTCCTGAACGGCGTCTTCATCGGCTGGGAGCTGACGATCTATCTCGGCGAGTTCTCGTTCTGGCTCAATGCGCTCTATGTTGCCGTCGGGGAGGCGGCGGTTATGTTCACCCTCGGCACGGCGCTGTATTTTCTTCTTCGCGCCGACAAGCTCCGACTGTTCCGGAGGTGAGGTGCGTGCGCACCCGCAGATTGGCGCTGTGCGCGCTGCTTTCCGCCGTCGCGCTGACGATCTTCGTGCTTGAAGCACAGATTCCGATTCCGCTGCCTGTGCCGGGCATCAAGCTCGGGCTGAGCAACATCGTCACGGTCTTCGCCCTCTCTGCCCTCGGTTGGCGGGAGGCGCTTGTGATCGTGCTTGTGCGCGTGCTGCTTGGCAGCTTTGTCACCGGGCAGCTCATGGCGCTGCTCTATTCCCTTGCGGGCGGGCTTTTGAGCTTCGTGTGCATGGCGCTCGTGCTGCGTCTGCTCAAGCCGGAGCAGCTCTGGGTGTGCGGTGTGGTCGGCGGGATAACGCATAACATTGCGCAGATGGCGGTCGCTGTGGCAGTAACGCAGACGCCTGCCCTGCTTGCCTACCTTCCCGTGCTCTTGCCGGGCGGGATGCTGACCGGTGCGTTCACCGGCCTGTGCGCCCGGTTTTTGCGCAAGCATTTCGATTTTAAGTAATTCGCATGAGATTGTGCCTTTGGGCGCAAAATGATTCCGTGCTTGCATGGAATCACCGGACTAGGAGGTTCCCTATGAAAAAGATTTGCGAGGTTGCCCGATGATGCCGCTGAAAAGAGCCGTTTCGCTGCTGCACCGCGAGGGCTATACCTGTGTTTTATGCGACCGTGACCGCGTCCTGACCAGCCGCGAGAGCGGCATTCTGCCGCTGCTCGAACGCAGCGAGGAGGGAGAAAACTGCCGCGAAATGAGCGTTGCGGATCGCGTGATCGGCAGGGCAGCGGCGATGTTGCTCGTGCAGATGCAGGTGCGGGAAGCACATGGAGATATTATGTCAACCAAGGCGCGGGAGATTCTCCAATCCCACGGCATCGCCGTGAGCTGCGGACTGCTCGTGCCGGAAATTCTCGACCGCAGCGGCAAGCACCCCTGCCCGATGGAGCGGGCAGTCGCCGCCCTGACCGACCCGAACGACGCTCCTGCCGCCCTGCGCGCGGCGCTTGAGCGTCTCCGCAATGAAACAAAATAGTAAAAAGCAGTGCCGACGGTTGTCGGCACTGCTTTTTACCAGAACAGCTTGGCTGCCTTGCGCTGGATGATGGCGTACCACGCCAGACCCGCCAGCGGCAGAACAATCTGCACGATAGAGAACCAGAGATCCGTGAATTTCAGCACATAGGTGTTCAGCGCATCCAGCCCGCCGCAGAAGACAAGGAAAATGCCCAAAATCAGGATGCGGTACTGGATGTACTCCATGAAACCGACAGGGTCGGTGCAGTCCTGCGCGGGGCAGTTGCCGGGGTAGAGCACCTTGCTGTCAAAGAGCATACATTCGCGCTTGAGGCGGAAAAATGTATAAATGCAGTAAAAGCCAAAGCCGATGAACATCACCAGAATCAGCAGATCCATCATATCCAGCATGCTGCCGGCGCTGTTGGTTTCGCCGACGACTTCCTGCGCGTCCAGCAGACGGGTGAAAAAATGCTTCATATGCGTTCCTCCTGCAAATCATTACCATCATTATAGCACAGATTTGCGGATTTTCAAAGAGCAAAAGCGCAGAATGCTTGTGTTTTGCGGAAAAATGTGGTATCTTATAAAAGTTAGATCGAATGAATACGTTTAAGGCTGCAAGGCGCATGCGGCGCGCGTCGAATGTGCGGGTGCGTCGGGCTTGCAGACTGCGCAAGGAGAATATTATGTCAACTTTACAACAGGAGATCAGCCGCCGCCGGACGTTTGCCATCATTTCCCACCCGGACGCCGGCAAGACCACGCTGACCGAAAAATTCCTGCTCTACGGCGGGGCGATCGCGCAGGCAGGCGCGGTCAAGGGCAAAAAAAACGCCCGCGCCGCCGTCTCCGACTGGATGGAAATTGAGAAGCAGCGCGGTATTTCCGTCACTTCGTCCGTTATGCAGTTCCAGTATGACGGCTTCTGCATCAACATTTTGGACACGCCGGGACACCAGGACTTCTCCGAGGATACCTACCGCACGCTCATGGCGGCGGACTCGGCGGTCATGGTCATCGACGGCGCCAAGGGCGTCGAACCGCAGACGCGCAAGCTGTTCAAGGTCTGCGCCATGCGGCATATCCCGATTTTCACTTTCATCAACAAGCTCGATCGCGAAGCAAAAGACCCCTTCGACCTGCTCGACGAGCTGGAACGGGAACTGGGCATCGAAACCTACGCCGTCAACTGGCC
>CAYRMX010000141.1:0-3381 GCA_964425295.1 uncultured Oscillospiraceae bacterium
ATTCTGAGGATTCCATTCTGGGCAAGGTCGGCTCCGTCGTAGCGCCCGTGTTCAAGCCGCTCGGCTTCGGAGATTGGAAGCCCACGGTTGCAACGGTCATGGGTCTGGTTGCGAAGGAAGAGGTTGTCAGCGTGTTCGGCGTGCTGTACGGCACGGACACCGACGATGTGGATACCGCGACGCTGATTGACGAAGGATCGGACGACGATATTGCCGCGGGACTTTCTCCGATTACGGAGGGCTTCAATGAAATGAGCGACGGTCACGGTCAGCTGGCAGCGTTCTCCTTCATGCTGTTCAACCTGCTGTGCGCACCCTGCTTCGCGGCCATCGGCGCGATCAAGCGCGAGATGAACAACGCCAAGTGGACTTGGTTCGCCATCGCCTATCAGTGCGGCTTCGCCTATGCCGTCGCCCTGATGATCAACCAGTTCGGCAACCTCTTCGCGGGCAATGTCAGCGTGATCGGCGTGATCGCCGCAGCCACAGTGCTTGCAGTGATTGTCTATCTCATCTTCCGCCCGTATAAGGAAGCAACCAAACTCAAGACCAACGTCAAGGTCTGACCAAGCGTTCCGACCGGTATGCCTGCATGGAATGACACACCATCCCCCTTCCGTGCATTGTATTGTTCCCTCAAAACCATGCAGGCAAGCCATTTCGCTCGGTGCGGGCGGGCTTGGAATCCCGCGCCGCAACCCGAATTTGTCATTCAAGAAAGGAGCTTTCGTTATGCTCGCGTGGATCGCCGAAAACCTTGCCACCATCCTTCTGTGTGTTGTATTGATCCTGACTGTCTGCGTGATTGTCCGGAAGCTTGTCCGCGACAGGAGGAAGGGCAAATCCTCTTGCGGCTGCGGCTGTCAGAATTGTGCCATGTCCGGCACATGCCACAACCATTGCAACCACTGATCTCCCTCACAGTGTTCGACGCACGGGCGTTCTCCCCGAATGGACGGCTTGCAGCAAAAGCAGGACATCGTTTGATGTCCTGCTTTTTATTTTTCGAAATTTGTGCTACAATGGAAAAAAGTTTGTAAGATTTTGTTTCCTGCGGCGTCTTATGGGGGCAAGGAGGTGTCGGCGTGAGCGAGTTCGAGCGTATTTATCGCACATATTTCAACGATGTCTACCGCTACCTGTGCGGCTTGACGGGGAACGAAGCGCTTGCCGAGGAGATCACGAGCGAGACATTTTTCAAGGCACTGCGCGCCCTCGACGGCTTTCGCGGCGAATGTGAAATCCGCGTCTGGCTGTGTCAGATCGCAAAGCACTGCTATTTTTCCTACCGCAAAAAGCTGAACCGCACGGACGGCGAAGCCGAGCCGGAAACGGCGGCACCTCCGGGCGTGAGCATGGAGGAGCGCTGCATGGCGCGCGAGGACGCCGACCGCGCCCGCGCCGTGCTGCACGGCTTGCCCGAACCCTACCGAGAGGTGTTTTTCTGGCGGGTCTTTGCCGAACTGAGCTTCCGCCAAATCGGGCAGATTTTCGGCAAGTCGGAAAACTGGGCATGCGTGACCTACCACCGCGCCCGCGCCAAGATCAAATCGGAATTGGAGGACAAAATCGATGGAACATGAATGCAGTATCGTGCGCGATCTTCTCCCGCTTTATGCGGAAAATCTGCTCAGTGAGGAAACGGAGGCGTTCGTGCGAGCGCATTTGAACGGCTGCGCGGCGTGCAGCGCGGAGCTGGCGCAGATGCAGTCGCCCGCGCCGCGCCCGGCGCAGACTCTGCCGCTGGAAAAACTGCGCCGCAAGCTGACGGCGATGAAAGTGCGGACGGTCATCCTGACGGCGGTGCTTGTGGCGGCGCTGATCGTTTCCGCCGTGGCGGCGCTCGGCGCGCCGATGTATTTTTCCTATTCGCAGGAGCTTCTGACGGTCGAGTCGGTCGAAGACGGCACGTTGCGCGTCATCTTTGACGAATGCGTGACCGAGTATCGCTGGCAGACCTGCCGTGCGCCGGAGGGTGAGGGGCGGTATTGCGAAATCGAGGCGTGGACGACCCTTTGGGACAGGTGGTTCGGCGGGGAAAAGGCGAGCCTCACGGCGACGCTTCCCGTGCCGGAGGGGGCGACGGTGCTCTATGTGCCCAATGACGGCACGGAGACGGTCTGCCTTTACGGGCAGATGGACGGCGGCATGGTCGTGCTGCCTCGACTGGCGCTGAATGCCTATCTGTTCTTCGCGCTTGTGTTGCTTGCCCTTGCCGTTGGGCTGTGGATTCTGCTGCGCAAAAAGCCCACCGCACGGACGGTGGTCGAACGGATCGGGCTGTATCCGCTTGCCTATGTGCTTTCACACTGCCTGATTTCGGGAGTGGAAGCAAGCTCTTACAGCATGCAGCGCGACTTTTTCCTGACGCTGTTCCTGTCCGTCCTGCTTTATTGCGCGCTGCTCCTTGCGCACAGTATCCTGCATCTCAAGCTGGAGATCAAACACTTCAAAGAATAACCAAGAGGTCGGGCATTGCCCGACCTCTTGGTTTATAGCAATTCAAAATGCTGCAAGGCTTTCAGCACACCGTCGTCGTCGCAGTCGGCGGTGATGTAGTCGGCGGCGGCGAGGGCGTCGGGTGTTGCGTTGCCCATTGCCACGCCGATTCCGACCGTGCGCAGCATCTCCAAATCATTGTCTGCGTCGCCGAATGCCATACATTCCTCTGCGGCAATGCCATAGCGCGAGAGCACGCCCAGCATCGCATTGCGCTTTCCACCGTCGCGGTGGATGATGTCATGCCCGCAGGGAAACCACTGCATTTTGCGGCAGTGCGGGGCATGGGACAGCGCGTCCAACACACGCGCATGCGGCGCAAAGAGGATGATCTTATAGACCGGGCGTTCGAGCATGCGGCGCAGATCGCCCGTGCGCGGCGGCTTCGTGTGAATGGCTGCCAGTGCCTCGGCTGCATCGGGTGTCAGACGGTTGATTCGGTTGTCTTCCTCGCCGACAAACCAGCAGGTGCAGCCCTCGCGCTCGACCCAGTCGAGCAGCGCGGAAACTTCCTGCGGCTCGATGGGCGCGCCGTAGAGCAGCTTGCCGCGCGGATCGTCATAGGCAGCCTGACCGTTGCAGGTCAGATAGCCGTCGAAAGTCAGCCCGTCGAGCATATGCTCGCTCACAATTTCAAATTTCGAGCGACCGGTAGCGACGAAGCAGAGAATGCCGCGTTTGCGCAATGCTTCAATGGCAAGCTTTGCCGAGGGCGGGTAGACCTTGGTCTTCAGCGACACGAGTGTGCCGTCGATGTCAAAAAAGATGGCTTTTATCATAAGGCGAGTATTTTGAGATTCCCTTCGTCTGTAGTCAGCTTGAGCTGCGAGATGGGCGCTTCGAAGCTGTCGATGATCTTTTCGGCGATGCCGTCTTCAATGT
>CAYRMX010000142.1:0-3376 GCA_964425295.1 uncultured Oscillospiraceae bacterium
AACAATTACTTCAAACATTGTTATTGGATTCACTTTTCTCCAACTGCGAAGATATGTATTAAACAGTTCTGTGTAGTCCAAGCTCTCGCATATTTCCGCTACTTTGAATACAAAATCTCCTTCGGGAATACAAATTTCTAAATCTAACGGTAAAACTACTTGATTTTTCTCTCTCATTGTTATATAATTATCTTGCTTTCTTGTGTGTTTTTCTTGCAATTTAATTATACAATAAAGCAAGCGGCAGCTCAATACCTTTCGGTAAAAAACTGCCGCTTTTTTCTTTTTGGGGCTTTCTTAATGAGACAGCCCCTTTTTCGACCGAATGCGTCGCTCGGCGTAAGAAGCGCCTGCGACCGCGGGCAGCACACGGAATTTTACCCTGCCCATACTTCACATCTTCGGAGGTCATTCATGCCCAACGTCATCGAAATAACGGACTTTGCTGCGCCGGAGCTGGACGTCTATGCCCGCCTGAGTGAGGTGCAGCTCCTGAGCCGCGCCGCCCCGGAAGACGGTCTCTTCATCGCCGAAAGCCCCAACGTCATCACCCGCGCGCTGGACGCGGGCTGCGAGCCCGTCTCCTTTTTGATGGAGCGCAAGCACGTTGAGGGGAAAGGGTGCGAGATCCTTGCGCGCTGTGAGGGCGTCCCGGTCTATGCGGCGGAGCTTTCGGTGCTGGTGCAGCTCACGGGCTTCCCGCTGACGCGCGGGATGCTGTGCGCCATGCGCCGCCCGGCACTGCGCAGCGTCGAGGAAGTTTGCGACGGGGCGCGTCGGGTCGCCGTGCTGGAAAACGTGATGAATCCGACCAACATCGGGGCGATTTTCCGCTCTGCAGCGGCGCTGAACATGGACGCCGTGCTCCTGACGAATGCCGGCAGCGACCCGCTCTACCGCCGCGCGGTGCGCGTGAGCATGGGGACGGTGTTTCAAGTCCCGTGGACGTTTTTAGGTGACGACTGGCAGCCGCGCCTGCATGCGCTGGGCTTCAAGACCGCTGCGATGGCGCTGCGCGAGGACTCCGTCCGTCTGGACGACCCGCGTCTGGCGGCGGAGGAAAAGCTTGCAATCGTGCTGGGCACAGAGGGCGACGGCTTGGCGTCGACCACCATCGCCGATTGCGATTATACCGTCCGCATTCCGATGTCGCACGGCGTCGACTCGCTGAATGTCGCCGCCGCGAGCGCCGTCGCCTTTTACGAACTGGGAAATATATAAAAATCGGTCTGTAGTTCCTACAGACCGATTTATTGTCGTTATTTCAGCAGACGGATCTTACCGATGAACGGCAGCTCCTTTGCCTTGCCGGACGCGGCATTGACGATGCCGAGGATGGTGAGCGCCAGAATGGGAAGCCCGACCAGGAACAGCAGCAGCGAGATGATCCACGGCGTACCCGTGCCGACAGGCACCGAATAACCGAAAACTTCTTCATAGCGCGTGACCTGAATGAGGTTGAGCAGGAAACTCAGAATCGAGTATGCGACATCCACGAGCAGAAGCGCCAAGCCCTGATTGGCGTGGAAACGGGCGAATTTCGACGACTTCGGAGCAGCGAAGACGGGCACGAGAACGAGCAGACCGAGGTAAGCCAGCACGCTCATCGCCTTGGTGTCCGCGATGTCGGCGGGGTCATATTCGGCGGTCGTGTCGGGGGTGTTGTTCAGATTCTTGACGAAATCGGCGAAGCCGTTGGACTGCCCGTTCGGCTGCTGACCAAAGGGCTGATTTCCCTGCTGACCGAAAGGCTGACCCTGTTCGGGCCTCTGCACCGGCGCGCCGCAGTTGGGGCAGAAAAGAACGCCGTCATCGAGCTGTGTTCCGCATTTGCCGCAAAATGCCATAGTAATTTCCTCCGTTTTCTGTTTTTTGGAGGATGCGCATCCTCCGAATTCTGCAAATATTTTACCACAGTGTGCGCGGCAATGCAAGCCCGTTGCGCCCGAAAAAACGCTCATTTTGGCGTTTGCTTCGCGGAAGCAGGGCGGCGCTCGGCGTTCTCCGGATTTTACACTGATTTTACAGGCGGAGCGATTGCAATTTCGGCGCGCATCGGGTAAAATGGACGCAGAGAGGGGCGCTTCCGTGTTCGGAGAGTTCCGTCTGCTTCGGTTCATGTTTTTCGCTGTCTTTGCGACGGTGATCGGGATGCTCCTTTTCGTTGCGGTGAACGGCATTCGCCGTTGGAGCAAAGGCGAGGACATCGGCATGCTGCACTTTCGGGACACGCGCGATCTCGGCTTTGACCGCCGATATCCCCAAAATCAAGGAGAAATGCAATGAAAAAGCTTCTGTTCGTCTGCCACGGCAACATCTGCCGCAGCCCGATGGCGGAATTTGTGATGAAATACCTGACGCAGCAGCGCGGCGTCGCCCGCGACTATGCAATCGCCTCCGCCGCGACCTCGGATGACGACATCGGCAGCGGTGTCCACCGCGGCACGCGCGAAATTCTCGCCCCGCTCGGCATCACCTGCGCGGGCAAGCGTGCGGTGCAGCTCCGCCGCGCGGATTATGACCGTTACGATCTCATTCTCGGCATGGATCGGGCGAACCTGCGCGACATGCGCAGCCTGTTCGGCGGCGATTCGGAAAATAAGCTGCATCTTCTGCTCGAATATACCGGCAGCGACCGCGACATTGCCGACCCGTGGTATACGGGAAATTTTGAAGTCACTTATCGAGACGTCGTGGCGGGCTGCAAAGCGCTGCTGGATCGCTTGGAGGAGCAAAAATGACATTTCAGGAACTTGCACAGAACGAAACCATCCGCGCCTATATTCAGCGTGCCGACGATTCCCTCATCGCGCTGGGCTTCACGGAGCACAGCTTCGCCCATGTGACGCATGTGGCGGCGACTGCGGGCTACATCCTCGAAACGATGGGCTTTGACGCCCACACGGCGGAGCTTGCACGCATCGCAGGCTATCTGCACGACATCGGCAACCTCGTCAACCGCATCGACCATTCGCAGAGCGGCGCGGTCATGGCGTTTCAAATTCTCAACGCGCTGCAATTTCCCGCGGAGGACGTCGCAACGATCGTCACCGCCATCGGCAACCACGACGAGGGGACGGGCGTGCCCGTCAATGCGGTCGCGGCGGCGCTGATTCTGGCGGACAAGGCGGATGTGCGGCGCAGCCGCGTGCGCAATCCCGACACGACCAATTTCGACATTCACGACCGCGTCAACTACTCCGTCACCAAGTCCCAGCTCAAGATCAATGAGGAACGGACGCTGGTCAAGCTGAAATTGACCGTCGACACGCATTACGGCTCGGTCATGGACTATTTTGAAATTTTCATGCGGCGCATGATCCTCTGCCGCAAGGCGGCGGAAAAGCTGGGGCTGAAATTCGTGCTCCGAATAAAT
>CAYRMX010000143.1:0-3252 GCA_964425295.1 uncultured Oscillospiraceae bacterium
ACGAGTACCGCGCCTGCGGCATCAACGGCATCCATCTGTATGCACTGAACAAGTACGACGACGTTGCCCGCATTGCCAAGGAAGCCGGCCTGCTCGACCTCATCTAAAAGCTTACATCACCCGACGCGGGCGTTCCCCGCGCCGGGCATCCCCGGCAAAGGAGCGAACACTATGACCCATACGATCGCAGTCGCCGGCAAGGGCGGCGTGGGCAAGACCACCGTCTGCGGCATGCTCATCAATGAGCTGATCCGCGAGGGCAAAGGGCCGCTGCTCGTCGTCGATGCCGATGCGAATTCCAACTTGAACGAAGTCCTCGGCGTCGAGGAAGTCACCTCGCTCGGGCAGATCCGTGAGGAGATCGCTCAGGCGGAGCTGCGCGGGAACATCGTGCCCAAGGGCATGACCAAGGCGGACTACGCCCAGATGCGCTTCAACGATGCGCTGCTGGAGGAGGACGACTTTGACATGCTCGTCATGGGGCGCACGCAGGGCAAGGGCTGCTACTGCTACGTCAACGGCGTTCTCAAGACGCAGGTCGACAAGTACGTCGGCGCTTACCGCTACACCGTCATCGACAACGAAGCGGGCATGGAGCACATCGCGCGCGGCACGCTGCCGCATGTCGACACGCTGCTACTCGTCTCCGACTGCTCCCGCCGCGGCATTCAGGCCGTCGGGCGCATTGCGCGGATGGTCGAGGAGCTGAACCTCAAGCCCACGACGATGGGCCTGCTTGTCAACCGCGCACCGGGCGGCGTTTTGAACGACGGCGTTAAGGAGGAGATCGCGGCGCAGGGGCTGACGCTTCTGGGCGTCCTGCCGCAGGATGAAGCGGTCTATGAAGCCGACTGTGACGGCAAACCCAGCTCGAAGATCGCGGAGACCAGCCCGATGAAGGCTGCCCTGCGCGACGTCCTCGGCAAGCTGGCACTCTGACCGCCCCGCCGCATATCCCGTAGAGGTCGATGCCCGCGTCGCCCCGCTGCACGCGTTGTCGTATATCGCCCCGTAGGGCGGAGGCATGCCTCTGCCGCGGCAGTTTCAATTTTATGCAAACCACCGGACGCACCGCGTCCGCACATCACTCAGGAGGAAACAAACATGGCTTTTGAACCCAAAACGCAGGCGTTCAATTCGTCGATTGCGACCGTCACCATCGGCACCGGTGACAAGGCGGTCAAGCTCGGCGGCGTGAATGTTCTGCCCTTCTATTCTTTCGACGCGCCCATTGAGAACGCGCCGAAGATCGGTGTGGAGATCACCGACGCAGGTCTTGCGGCATATCCGCAGCAGGGCTTGCAGGAATTCTACGCCGGCTGCACCACGCCCGCCGAGATGGCAAAGCGCGTGGAGGAAATGCAAGGTGCATCCTTTATCTGTCTGCACCTTGAGGGCGCAGATCCCAACGGTGAGAACAAGTCCGTTGAGGAATGCGTTGCAATCGCGAAGTCCGTCTCCGACGCGACGGAGCTCCCGCTCGTCATCATGGGCTGCAAGAACATCGAAAAGGACGCAGAACTCTTCACCAAGATCTCCGAGGCACTTCAGGGCAAGAACATCCTCGTCCTGTCCGCCCGCGAAGAAAACTACAAGACCGTCGGCGCTTCCGCCGCTCTGGCTTATAACCAGAAGGTCGGCGCGGAATCCGCCGTCGACATCAACCTTGCCAAGCAGCTCAACGTCCTCATGACCCAGCTCGGCGTTGCCCCGTCGTCCATCGTCATGAACGCCGGCTCTGCCGCCGCAGGCTACGGCTATGAGTACGTCGCCTCCACCCTCGACCGCATCCGCGCCGCTGCGCTGGCGCAGAGCGACGATCAGCTCCAGATGCCCATCATCACCCCGATCTCCACCGAAACGTGGAGCGTCAAGGAAGCCATGATGTCCGAGGCGGATATGCCCGAGTGGGGCAGCGCCGAGGAGCGCGGCATTGAAATGGAGATCACCACGGCGGCTGCCTGTCTGACCGGCGGCTCCGATGCCGTTATCATGCGTCATCCGGCGGCGATCAAGGCGATCGCTACCATGATCGACGCGCTGGTCTGAGCGGAAGGAGGAACATCACATGGCACTGAAAGGCTTAGATATTTTCAAGCTCTCCCCGAAGAAAAACTGCAAGGAATGCGGCAGCCCCACCTGCATGGCGTTCTGCATGAAGGTCGCACAGGGCGCTGTCCCGCTTGACAAATGCCCGTACTTCTCCGAGGAAGCCATCGCAAAGCTCTCCGAGGCAACTGCGCCTCCCATGAAGACCATCTCCGTCGGCAACGACATCAAGCTCGGTGGCGAGACCGTGCTCTTCCGTCATGAGAAGACCTTCGTCTCCCGCAACCGCTTCGCCGTGCCGGTCTGCACCTGCATGGACGACGCCGTCGTCGACGAAAAGCTCGCCGCAATGCAGAAGGTCGATTACGAGCGCATCGGCGAACGTGAATACGTTGAATTCGTTCTCGTTCACTGCTCCAAGGACTCCTCCGGCAAGTGGGAAGACCTTGTCAAAAAGGCAATGGCGACCGACCGCACCCTCATCCTCGACTGCGAATGCGTCGAGTGCGCGAAGAAGGCGCTGGCGCTGTGCAAGGACGGCAAGCCCATCCTCAACGGCGCAAATGCCGAGAATTTTGCCGAAATGAGCGCTCTGGCAACGGAAGCGGGCGTCGTTCTGGGCGTCAAGGGTGAGACCCTTGCCGAACTGCATGACACCGTCGCCAAGCTGGAAGCCGCCGGCAACAAGAACCTCATTCTCGACGTCACCGGCAAGGACGCCAAGGAAACGATGGCAAACGCCGTCCTCGTCCGCCGCACTGCTCTGCACGACGGCGACCGCACCTTCGGCTATCCGTCCATCGTCAACCTTGCGAAGATCGCCAAGGGCGACATCCATCTGCAAACCGCTCTGGCTTCCGTCTTCACGCTGAAGTACGGCTCCATCATCGTTATGGAGAGCATGAGCTACGCCGAGGCGCTCCCGCTCTACGGTCTGCGCCAGAACATCTTCACCGACCCGCAGAAGCCGATGAAGGTCGCCCCCGGCATCTACCCGATGAACGGCGCAACGCCCGACGATCCCTGCGCGCTGACGGTCGACTTCGCGCTGACCTACTTCCTCGTCTCCGGCGAGATCGAGCGCTCCAACGTCCCGGTCAACCTGCTGATCACGGACGCCTCCGGTATGTCCGTCCTGACGGCATGGGCGGCGGGCAAGCTCTCCTCGTCCTCCATCAAGAAGTTCTTCGACGAATACGACAT
>CAYRMX010000144.1:0-3236 GCA_964425295.1 uncultured Oscillospiraceae bacterium
GCGTGCCGACCTCGACGACCTTGTATTCTGCGCCTGTTGCCATCATTCGGACGTCCATGCCGGGGCGCAGGACGCCGTTTTTCACGCGCAGATAGACGATGACGCCGCGATAGGAGTCGTACTGGCTGTCAAAAATGAGGGCTTGCAGCGGCGCTTCGCGGTCGCCCTGCGGCGCGGGGACGCCGTGAACGATCGCTTCCAGCACGGAATGGATGTTGATGCCGTTTTTCGCCGAAATTTCGGGGGCGTCGAGGGCGGGAATGCCGATGACGTCCTCAATCTCGTGCTTGACCTCCTCCGGGCGGGCGGCAGGCAGGTCGATCTTGTTGACGACCGGCACGACCTCCAGCCCGGCGTCGACAGCGAGGTAGGTGTTGGCAAGGGTCTGCGCCTCGATGCCCTGCGAGGCGTCGACGACCAGCACCGCGCCCTCGCATGCCGCCAACGAACGCGAAACTTCATAGTTGAAGTCGACGTGACCCGGCGTGTCGATCAGGTTGAGGGTGTAAGTTTCGCCGTTGTCGGCGGTGTAGTTGAGCTTGACGGCGCGCGCCTTGATGGTAATGCCGCGCTCACGCTCCAGCTCCATCGAGTCGAGGATCTGGTTTTCCATTTCGCGCTTGTCGATGGTGTTGCATTCTTCAAGCAGACGGTCGGCAAGGGTGGACTTGCCGTGGTCGATGTGGGCGATGATGGAGAAGTTTCGGATTTTGGATAATTCTGTCATGGTCGAGTCCTACTTTTTGAGTGAATAGTGAAGAGTTGCGGAGTCCGCTCCGCGGACAAATTTGAATTTTGCGCTGCGGCGCAGGTGCAAGGCGATGTACCCGCAAGGGGCATGCCCCTGCCCTACAAGCACCGATTGCAGCTCCCGCGGGCACTTATTTAATAAACTTATCGATGGCGTCGCAGAGGTTATAGATGGCGTCGTCGTCGCCGTCGGTGACGGCATCGACGATGCAATGCTGGATATGGTCGTGCAGGATGACCTTGCCGGCGTTATCGAGCGCGCCGCGCACGGCGGCAAGCTGCACGAGCACCTCGGCGCAGTCCTGATCTTCTTCGACCATGCGGCGCACCTTTTCCAAATGCCCGATGGCGCGGGCAAGACGGTTGACCACGAGGCGCTTGTTCTCGTGGACATGGGGGTGAGCGCTGTGGCTGTGCCCGTGCAGGGCGATTCCGTCTTCGGTCGGCTGGTGCATCGTATTTTCCTCCGCGCATGAATCATAATAATGGTATGGTCTTGCGGATCGGCAACCGCCGACCGCATAGAAATCCATATACAGTATAACACACTTTTTTTCGCTTGAAAAGAGTTATTCGCGATTTTCGCCCCGCTCGAACGGGCAAAAATATTCACAAAATATTTGCATCTTCCTATTGACAAACCAATTGCGCGGATGTATAGTTAGCTTAGCACTCAGCGGGATTGAGTGCTAAAAGGAGGGGAACGTCATGGAGCTTTCCGAACGGAAGCAGAAGATCCTGAAAGCGATCGTCGATCTGTATATTCGCAGCGCCGAGCCGGTCGGCTCGAAGACCGTCGCCCAGCTTCCGGACATGGACTTTTCCTCCGCGACCATCCGCAACGAGATGGCGGAGCTGACGACGCTCGGCTTTTTGGAGCAGCCGCACACCTCCGCCGGGCGCATCCCCAGTCCTGCGGGCTATCGGTTCTATATCGACCGATTGATGCAGGATTACCGCCTGTCCGTGGACGAAACGCAGTCCATCAATCAGGCGATGGAACTGCGCATGCAGGAATTTGACCGCGCCATGAGTCAGGTCGGAAAGCTCGTCTCGAAGCTGACGAACCTCCCCGCCTACGCCATGACCGCCCATACCGACGCCGTCCGCGTCAAGCGCTTCGAGGTGCTGCCCGCAGACCGCGGGAGCTTCATCCTCGTGGTCATGACCACGGACGAGACGGTACGCAACAAGCTCATCAAGCTGCCGCTGAGCGTGACGGAGCAGGATCTGAAGCTACTGTCCGCCGTGCTGAATGCCAGTCTGACGGAGCTGCCGCCCGAGGGCTTCACGCCCGAGGTGCTCGACCGCGTGAGCCGCAGCGCCGGCGCAGCGGCGAGTCTGGTTCCGGTCATTGTCGATTTCGCGGTTCACGTTCTGGAGCAGTGCCGCCGCGCGGAGGTCTATGTGACGGGTCAGAACCGTCTGCTGGGTCAGCCGGAATATCAGGACTTGGACAAGGCGCAGCGGCTTCTGGGCGCGCTGGACGAGGAGACGATCTCCAACCTGCCCGCCAAGCTCGACGGCGACAGCCCCGTGCAGATTCTGGTTGGCCCGGAAAACGTCGCGCAGGAGCTGAAAGACACGTCCGTCGTCGTCACGCGCTTCGACATCGGCGACGGCATGCAGGGCATGATCGGCGTGGTCGGCCCGCAGCGCATGGATTATGCGCAAATCACCGCAAGATTGAGCTATTTTGCCGAGGGACTTGGAAGAATGTTCGGAAAGCCCGAACTTCCCGAGGGCAAGAAGGAGGAATAATTCACCGTGGCAAAGAAACACACCGACGAGGCGCCGCAGCAGACGCCCGAAACGCCGGAAACCGAGGTGCAGGCGGAAGAGACCGTTCCCGCCGAGCCGACGGAGCTGGAAAAGGCGCTCGAAGCGCAGGCAAAGGAGCACGATCAGTACCTTCGCCTTGCGGCGGAATATGACAATTTCCGCAAGCGCTCGCAGCGCGAAAAGGACGGTATTTATCAGGACGCCGTCGCGGACACCGCGAAAAAGTTCCTGCCGGTTTATGACGATCTCGCCCGCGCGTTGCAAAACGAAACGGCGGACGAAGCGTATAAAAAAGGCGTCGAAATGACGATGAACGGTCTGGTCAAGATTTTGAACGGCTTCGGCATCGAGGCGTTCGGCGCGGCGGGCGAAACGTTCGACCCCGAACGGCACAACGCCGTTATGCACGTCGAGGACGAGACGCTGGGCGAAAACGTCATCGCCGAGGTGTTCCAGACCGGCTTTGCAATGGGCGAACGGATCATCCGCTTTGCGATGGTCAAGGTCGCAAACTGATTTTGTAAATTACACTTTTCAGGAGGTTTCATATTATGGGAAAGATCATTGGTATTGACTTGGGTACAACCAATTCCTGCGTAGCAGTTATGGAAGGCGGCGAGCCCGTCGTCATTGCGAACGCCGAGGGCAACCGCACCACGCCGTCCGTCGTCGCATTCTCCAAGACCGGCGAGCGTATGGTCGGT
>CAYRMX010000145.1:0-3220 GCA_964425295.1 uncultured Oscillospiraceae bacterium
AGATGGAGGGCAGCCACGTCCAGCTCGGCGTGGAGCTTGCCCGCAAGTATAACGAGTCGCCCGACGTCGTCCACGCCATCGAGGCGCACCACAACGATGTCGAGCCGCGCACGGTCATCGCCTGCCTCGTTCAGGCAGCGGACGCGATCTCTGCCGCGCGCCCCGGCGCTCGCCGCGAGAATGTCGAGAACTATATCCGCCGTCTGGAAAAGCTCGAAGAGCTGACCGGCACTTACCCCGGCGTCGAAAAGTCCTATGCCATCCAGGCAGGCCGCGAGGTTCGCATCATGGTCAAGCCCGAGGAGGTCTCGGAGGACAATATGGTGATTCTGGCGCGCGAGCTTGCCAAAAAGATCGAAACCGAGCTGGAATACCCCGGTCAGATCAAGGTCAACGTCATCCGCGAAACCAAAGCCACCGAATACGCAAAATAAGAACAAAAACGCCGCCCGCAGTCGATGACTGCGGGCGGCGTTTTCATTGTCGGGATTGCCGGAACGAGGTCAGGCTTCTTCGTGCGCGGGCTGCAGGGCGGAGAGGCGAAGCTTGCGCAAATAGGGAATAAACATGCACAGGGCGACCGCCAGCGCGACCCACTCGGCAATCGGGATGCCCCACGCGATGCCCGAAAAGCCCCAGCGCTTTTCCAAGAGGAACATCAGCGGCACATCGACGCTGCCCTTACGCAAAAACGACAGGATCATCGGCTTGATGCGCTGATTGGTCGCCTGAAAGACCGTGATAATCATGAAATTGATCGCCGTCGAGGGACAGATCCAGCAGATGACCTTCAAAAACTGCTTGCCGTAATCCACGGTGAGGTCGTTGTCGATGAACGCACGGGT
This sequence comes from uncultured Oscillospiraceae bacterium, assembly GCA_964425295.1. GTDB lineage: Bacteria > Bacillota > Clostridia > Oscillospirales > Oscillospiraceae > JAZOXB01. The sequence goes on from CAYRMX010000145.1 coordinate 846, forward strand.
GATCGGCTCGGCGAAGAAGAAAAGCGCGAGCATGGCGGTACAGGCGATTGCCAGCGCGTAGGAAAGCGTGACCAGGATGGAGCGCGTCATGCGCTTGCGGTTGCCGGCGGCGTAGTTGTAGCCGATCAGCGGCAGGACACCCTGTGTCATACCCTGCGCCACGGCAAAGGCGATCATGTCGATCTTCTTCGCGATGCCCATGCCCGCAATCGCCTCGTTGGAGTATCCTGCGGTCAGGCGGTTGAGCATACTGCCGGAGAACGACGCCAGAAGCGACATCAGGAAGCTCGGAAGCCCGCCGAACAGCACCTCGGTGATGCCGCCGCGCTTCAAAACGCCGCGCACCGGCTTGAGCGAAACGACACTCTGTCCGCGCTTGACGGCGAGGAGCGAGAGGAAATAGATCAGCGCCGCCACATTCGAGATCATCGTTGCGATTGCCGCGCCCGTGATCTCCATGCGAAAGACGAAAATGAACAGCGGGTCGAGCAGCATGTTCAAAATGCCGCCGAAGGCGACGCCGATCGCAGCGTGCTTGGCATAGCCCTCCGCGCGCACCAGATGCGCAAGCGTTGCACTCAAAACCGTCGGCATGGCGCCGAGGGTGATCGTCCAGAAGGTGTAGCTGCAAGCGTAATCATAGGTCGCGGCGTCCGCGCCGAGCAGCGGCAGCACCCACGGCCGCGCAAAATACAGAACCGCGCCGTAGACCAGCGCGACCGCCGCCGCGCCCCAGAAGCAGAACGCCGCGCATGCCCGCGCCGTCTTGCGGTCGTCCACGCCCAGCGCGCGGGAGATCTTGCCTGCGCCGCCGATGCCGAACAGGTTCGCCAGCGCCGTCATGACCACGAACGCCGGCATGCAGACCGTCGCCGCCGCGACCTGATTCGGGTCGTTGAGCCGACCGATGAAGAACGTGTCCGCCATGTTGTAGATCACCGTGATGATCTGGCTGATGACCGTCGGCAGTGCGAGCGAAAGCACCGCTTTTTGCACCGGTAAGTCACGGAACAGTCGTGTATTGTCCGTCTTCATACCATTCCTCTTTTCTAACTTGTCTTTTTATAAAGTATAGCACACTTTTTTGAAAAGAGCGACCCTTTTTTCCGCTTTGAAGCAAGCCGACGTTGCATTTTTCGGCAATTTATGATACTCTATTCTTTGCAAGAATTTTAAGGAGGTGGAGACATGCGCCGCGCCGTTCTCATATTACTGTGTCTGCTGCTGTTGACCGTAGGCGTCAGCGCTGCGGAGGACGAAGTCACCTCGCTCTCCGCCGAGGTTTCCGTTGCCGCCGACGGCACCTGCGCCGTCACCGTCACCGCCGTGCTGGAGCTGTCCTCCGCGCCGCACGAGATCGTTTTCCCGCTCGCGTCCGGAGCGCGCAGCATCTCCGCCACCGGCGGCTCTTATGACACCGACACCGTCGACGGCGTGAAATGCGTCGTGTTTGAAAGCAACGGCGGCTTCACGGGCAGGCAGACTTTCGTCTGCACCTATCAGCTCCCCTGCCGGGTCGAAGATCTGGCGCAGTCGCAGCGCTTCTCCCTCGCCCTGCCGGAAACGGGCTGGGCATACCCGATTGCGCAGTATTCGCTGCACATCGTCTTTCCCTATGAGGTCGCGGCGCAGCCCGTGTGGAGCAGCGCCTATTATAATGATGTCATCGACAATTATCTGAACGTCAAGATCACGGACGGCGAGATCAGCGCTGCGTCCGTCTCCGGGCTGAAAGACCGTGAGACGCTTTCGGTGCAGCTTTCCTTTGCGCCGCACACCTTCGACCTGCGCCATCTGCCCGGTCGCACGGCAACGATCGACCGTCTGCTGTTTTGGCTGCTGCTTATCGCAGCGGTGGGCTACTGGTTCTTCCGTCTGCGCGGTGGAATACTCCTGCCGCGGCGGCGTCAGACCCTTTCGACAGAGGCAACGGCGGGCGAGATCCCCTGCCAGCTCTACGGACAGCCACCCGACATCGCCGCCATGCTTGCTCACTGGGGAAACCTCGGCTATCTCACCATCGAGCGCGATCGGCGCGGGCGCGTTCTCCTGCGGCGGCGCATGGAAATGGGCAATGAGCGCAAGCCCGCCGAGCGCCGCCTGTTTTCGGCGATTTTCCGTCGGGGAAGTGTCTGCTGCGCGCAGACGCTCCGTTTCCGCTCGGTCGTCCGCGACGCCGGCGCGCCGCTGCGCGCTGCGTGGGTCGCACAGATTTATCAGAAAAACGGCGGAAGCCCCTACGTCCTGCGGGCAATGGCGGGTGCTGCCGGACTTTTGACCGGCGTTCTGACCTTTGACCTTTGGCTGCCCGCCGTCGGCTCGCGCTGGGTGTTTTTGCCGCTGCTTGCGCTTTTGACCGCAGGGCTGAGCCTGCT
>CAYRMX010000146.1:0-3191 GCA_964425295.1 uncultured Oscillospiraceae bacterium
CTCAGGTTCTCGGCACCTTCCTCGCACCGATTTCCTCTCTGGCGTTCGTCATTGACCAGATCCGCCAGCAGAAGGAAGGCCCCGCTCCCGCCGAAGAAGCTGCGGAAGCTTAATCATTCATTACAAATTACATTAGGAGGACTTAACCATGTCTGAAAAAATCGCTGCTCTGATCGAAGAAGTCAAGGGCCTTACCGTTGTTGAGCTGGCTGAGCTTGTCCATGCTCTGGAAGAGACTTTCGGCGTTTCCGCCGCTGCTGCTGCTGTTGCTGCTCCCGCTGCGGGCGCTGCTGCTGAAGTCGAGGAGAAGACCGAGTTCGACGTCATCCTCAAGGACTGCGGCGCTTCCAAGCTGAACGTCATCAAGGTCATCCGTGCCGCTACCGGACTCGGCCTGAAGGAAGCAAAGGAAATTGCCGACAACTGCCCGAAGACCCTCAAGGAAGCCATCTCCAAGGAAGACGCCGAGAAGCTTGCCAACGACCTCAAGGAAGCCGGCGCTACTGCGGAAATCAAGTAATTTTCCCCAACCCCAATCTGCAAAAACGACAGGAACACCGTTCTCGGTGTTCCTGTTTTGTTTTGCACCCTGCTGCGTATCGTGCCGCTCCCGGCGGGGTGTGCCGCCCTACAGCCGCAGCGCAATCACCGTTTGTAGGGGTCGATGTCTAAATCGATCCGTCGCTTCCACCGATATCGCAAATGCCTGTACGCGGGACGATGCACCCGCAAGGGGTATGCCGCATCTGTAGAGCGGTAAAACCGCCAACGGCTGCGCAATGGGCATTGTCCATTACAAACGTGCAATCGATACTCGTCAACAAGCACCAATAACCGTTTTGCGGAGGGCGGGTGCGACAAGATCATCAGGAAAAGAGCAGGGTATACCAGACGCCGCAGATTTCACGCAGGAGCATTTGCACAAAATAGAAGCGGTTATAGGTGCGCGCGGGCACGCCGAGGGCGCGGAGCGATTCGTTCCGCGCCAGAAGCGAGGCGCGCAGCAGGTGATATTCGTTGGAAACGACGGCGACCGTCTCCGGATGCGTGCCGAATTCGTCTTCGAGAAGCGCCGCCGAGAACGAGAGATTTTCCTCGGTGCTCGTGGCGCGTTCTTCTTTTCGCAGACGGTCGGGCGAGATCCCGGCGGCGACGAGCCAGCGGTACATGCACTCTGCCTCCGTGATGTCCTCGCCGTTGCCCTGCCCGCCGGAGAGAACGGCGACGGCGTAGGGATAGGCGTTCAGATAGTCCCGTGCGGCGCACAGGCGCTCATGGAGCGACAGGCTCGGCTCTGTGCCGTTGACGCCCGCGCCGAGGACGATGACGAATTCCGCCGACGGATCGTCCGCCCCGCGGGAGACGTCGCCGACCCAAACTGCCGTTCCGAGCGCCACGAGCAGAACAAGCACTGCAAGCCCCCGAAGCCCCCACTGAAGCGGACGCATGACGCGGGGAAACCGCATTTTCAGCCGGTCAACGACGCCGAACACAAGCACCGCCGCGCCGAGCGCGCAGCACAGCAAGCCTGAAAAGCCGTAAAACGCGGTGCAGAAATACAGCGCTGTGCCGACGGCGATCAGCAGAGCGGCGGGCAGCCAATAGCGCCGTTTCATTCGAACAGGTAGCCCTTGAGGACGCGCAGCGTGTTGAGAACACCGTCCTTGTGGCTGCGCTCATAGCCGTGCGAGGCGTAGACGCCCGCGCCGATCAAGCCGTGGCGCAGGTCGTGTCCGGCACTTAGAGTCGCTTCGACGTCCGAGCCATAGTGTGGGTAGATGTCGACGGCGTAGTCGGCGTTTTCGCGCTTCGCCGCCGCGATGAGCTTGCGCACGACCTCATAGGAATACGGCCCGCCGGAGTCCTTGGCGCAGATGGAGACCTGATGCTCGGTGCATTGCAGCCCGTCTCCGACGCAGCCCATGTCGACCGAGATCGCCTCCGTCACGCCCGCCGGGACAGAGCCTGCGCCGCCGTGCCCGACCTCTTCATAGACCGTGACGTGTGCGTAGACGCGGCGCTTCGGCGTCAGATGGTTGTCCGCCAGATATTTGGCAAAGCCGAGCAAAATGCCGACGGAGAGCTTGTCGTCGAGGAAGCGGCTTTTGATATAGCCGGACTTCGTCACGCGCGTGCGCGGCTCGAAGCAGACGAAATCGCCGACGGAAATGCCGAGCTTTTGGACATCTTCGGCGTTTTCAACGCATTCGTCGAGTACGACCTCGACGGTGTCCCACTTGCGCTGAGTCGTGCCGTAGTCGCTGTTGACGTGCAGCGAGGCGTTGCAGAGCTGCAACGTGCCTTCGTAAACGCCGTCGAATTTGGTCACGACGCGGCAGTTTTCCGACTCGGCGTTGTTGGCGTTCATGCCGCCGACGTTGACGATGCGCAGACGGCCGTTCCCCTTGATCTCGGCGACCATGCCGCCGAGGGTGTCGGCATGCGCTTCGAGCAGCAGGGCGTCGGTTTTGTCCTCGCCGCCGAGGTCGATGAGAATGCCGCCCTTGTTCGTGCGGACGGCGGAAAAGCCGAGCGCGGAAAATTCGCCGAGCACGAAGTCCTCCGCCGCGCGTGTATAACCCGTCGGACTGTCAATTGCCAGAAGTTCAATGGTCTTGTCGACTGTGTAGTTTACATAATGTTCCATATTCAAGCCTCATTTCGCAGATTTTTTCCTATTATAGCATAGAATCGGAAAAAAGAACAGAAAAAACCGCATGTCGAACGATTTCGACATGCGGTTTTGCTATTCTTTAGAAGCTGCGGTCCTTGCTTGCGATCTCTTTCAGGCACTTTGCTTCGAATTCGGCGGGGGTCATGGCACCGAGGTCGACGCCGCCTCTCGTGCGGACGGAAACCGTGCCGTTTTCCATGTCGCGGTCGCCGATGACGAGCATATAGGGGATCTTCTGGAGCTGCGCTTCGCGGATCTTATAGCCCAGTTTTTCACTGCGCAGGTCGCTTTCGGCACGGATGCCGAGGGCGGCAAGCTGCGCTTCCAGCTCCTTGGAATAGTCGTGCGCGCGGTCGGTGATCGGCAGGATGCGCACCTGCGTCGGCATCATCCACAGCGGCAGCGCGCCGGCGAAGCGCTCGATGAGGTAGGCGAGCGTGCGTTCATAGCAGCCGAGCGAGGTGCGGTGGATGATATACGGGCGGCGCTTTTTGCCGTCTACGTCGGTGTATTCCAT
>CAYRMX010000147.1:0-3101 GCA_964425295.1 uncultured Oscillospiraceae bacterium
CGCCGCGCTCCGTGCCGGCCAGCTTGGAGGTGAAGCCGGTGACGAAGTGGTACATCGCAGCGTCCTCGTCCAGACGGGAGATCGGGGGCAGGACGCCGAATGCGTCCGCCGTCAGGAAGATGACGACCTTCGGGATGCCGCCGACGCCGGGGATGGCGGAATTGGAGATGTATTCGACCGGGTAGCCGACGCGGGTGTTCTCGGTCAGGCTGCCGTCATCAAAGTCGAATTCGCGGGTCTCGTCGTCCATGACGACGTTCTCGACCAGAGAACCGAAGCGGATGGCGTGGAAAATTTCCGGTTCATTTTCTTCCTTGAGGTTGATGCACTTTGCGTAGCAGCCGCCCTCGATGTTGAAGATGCCGTCATCAGCCCAGCCGTGCTCGTCGTCGCCGATCAGCTTGCGGCTCGGGTCAGCGGACAGGGTGGTCTTGCCCGTGCCGGACAGACCGAAGAAGACCGCAGTCTCGTGCGTCTCGGGATCCATGTTCGCCGAGCAGTGCATCGGGAGGATGTTTTCCTTGGTCAGGACATAGTTCATGGTGGAGAAGACGCTCTTCTTGATTTCGCCGGCATACTGCGAGCCGCAGATGACGATCAGATGCGCTTCATAGTCGATCATGATGGCAGCTTCGGAGTTGACGCCGTCGACCTCTGGGTCGCACTTGAAGCCGGGGGCTGCGAGGATGGTGTAATCCGCGTCGCCGTAAGCAGCCAGCTCATCGGCGGTCGGGCGGATGAGAAGCTGATGGATGAAGAGGTTCTGCGAAGCCAGCTCGTTGACAATGCGGAACTTCTTGGTATGCGCACGGTCAGCACCCGCGAAGCCGTCGAAGATGAAGATCTCGCGACCCTGCAGGTAAGCGCAGATCTTTGCCTTGATGGCGTCGAAGCGCTCCTTGGAGATCGGGCGGTTGACCTTGCCCCACGCGATGTCGTCATGGACGGCAGGGGTGTCGACGATGAACTTGTCGTTAGGCGAGCGGCCGGTGTACTTGCCGGTCGTGACGACCAGAGCGCCGGTGTTGCTCAGCTTGCCTTCGCCGCGGCGGAGCTCTGCTTCGGTGAGCTGCGCAGGACCGAGATTGCGGTAAACCGCCTTCGGCGCAAGGATTCCCAATTTTTCCAGACCGTAGGTTTCCATAGTTGATCCTCCTAAAATTCTATACTGCCGCAATGGGCGGCTTATGTAACGGCGTTGCACGCGAAATTTCGCGGCATTTTCGGTGAAAGCCAATGTCCACCAAGTACATTATATCAGCTTTGTTGCAGAATATCTATAGTAAATTTTTTTATTTTGCAACTTTTTTGTCGGCATCCTGCAAAATAACAGGACGTTTCCGTCACTGCTTGAAAAAAACCGCAATTCCTGTTCAACGGGAATTCTTCCCCGCCCTGTCAGACGGATATCCGTTTTGTTCCGTCGGGACACCGCTCTGCGCTGTCCGCACGGCACATTGAAGTTGTTCGATGTGCCGTCAATCGCCTGTTTTCGGGCACTCGGGGTGTCCCTACAATGTTGTACGATAGTGCATCCGGCGGGTCGATGTGGGCATCGACCCGCAACCTGCGCCGCAGCGCAATTTGAATTCGTCCGCGGCGCAGACACCACAACTATTCACTTTTCACTATTCGCTGATTCCCGCGTGCCTTACGCTTCGACGGCGAGGGCGCCGTCGCGGACGACAACGCGGAGCGTAGTATTCGGCGTGATGTCGCCGCGGACGATTCGCCTTGCCAGCAGCGTTTCGACCGTGTGCTGCAAATAGCGGCGCAGCGGCCGCGCGCCGTACTGCGGATCATAGGCGGCATCAATAACGAAACGCTTGGCTTCGTCGGTCAGCGTGCAGGCAAGCTGTCGCTCTGCCAGACGGCGGTTCAGTGCCGCAAGCTGCAAATCGATAATTCCGACGATATTTTCCTTTGTCAGCGGCTTATAGAACACGATCTCATCGAGGCGGTTCAAAAATTCCGGGCGGAACGACCGGCGCAGAAGCTGCTCGACCTGTTCACGCGCCTCCGCGCTGATCTCGCCCCGTTCGTTAATGCCGCCGAGCAGGAATTCCGAGCCGAGGTTGCTCGTCAAAATCAGAATCGTGTTCTTGAAATCGACCGTCCTCCCCTGCGAGTCGGTGATGCGCCCGTCGTCGAGCACCTGAAGCAGGACGTTGAACACATCCGGATGCGCCTTTTCAACCTCATCGAAGAGGACGACGGAATACGGATGGCGGCGCACCGCTTCGGTGAGCTGACCGCCCTCGTCATAGCCGACGTAGCCGGGAGGCGCTCCGATCAGGCGGGAGACGGAGAATTTCTCCATATATTCCGACATATCGATGCGCACAAGGTTCTTTTCGTCGTCAAACAGCGCCTCGGCAAGCGCCTTGGCAAGCTCTGTTTTGCCCACGCCGGTCGGGCCGAGGAACAGGAACGAGCCAAGCGGACGGTTTGGGTCCTGAATACCGGCACGGCTGCGCAAAATCGCCTCGGCGACGGACGTGACCGCTTCGTCCTGCCCGACGACACGGCGATGCAGCACCTCATCCAGATGCAGCAGCTTTTCCCGCTCGCCCTCGACCAGCTTCGCCACGGGAATGCCCGTCCAGCGCTCGACGATGCGGGCAATCTCCTCCTCCGTGACCTTGTCGCGCAAAAGATTGCTCTGCTTTGCGCTCTGGGCAAGCTGTTCCTCGTGCGCAAGCTGCTTTTTCAGCTCGGGAAGCTCGCCGTACTTGAGCCGCGCTGCCGTTTCCAAGTCATATTCCTGCTCCGCCTTTTCGATCTGCGCGCCGAGCGCCTCGATCTTTTCGCGGAGCTGCTGCACCTTTCCGATGGCGTTTTTCTCGTTTTCCCACTGGGTCTTCATGGCGTTGAACTTCTCCCGCTGCTCGGCAAGCTCGCGGCGCAGCTCCGTCAGGCGCCCCTGCGACAGCTCGTCCGTCTCGTTTTTCAGCGCCGCTTCCTCGATCTCCGTCTGGATGATGCGGCGACGAATGACGTCCAGCTCGGTCGGCATGGAGTCCATCTCCGTGCGGATGAGAGCGCAGGCTTCGTCGATGAGGTCGATCGCCTTGTCGGGCAGGAAACGGTCGGTGATATAG
>CAYRMX010000148.1:0-3073 GCA_964425295.1 uncultured Oscillospiraceae bacterium
GCGTAGCACTCGCCGCAAACCTCACCGGTGTTGTCGGAAACCACGCGGTCGCCCACCTTCCAGCGGGTAACGTTCTTGCCAACCTTGGCAATCACGCCGGAAAATTCATGGCCAAGCACAACGGGGGGATAGAGGATTTCCTTGTGGCCGCCATCGTCGAAGGCAATGTCAGAGCCGCAAACACCGGCTGCCTTCACTTCAACCAGAACGTCATCGTCGCCGATTTCGGGAATGGGAACATCCCGCAGCTCGGTCTCGCGGGGACCATAGCCATATTTCACTACTGCTTTCATGGGATTGCCTCCTTGTAAATAATTAAAGATCTGCGCAGGCGCAAAGTGCGGAGGGCTCTGCGACAGACTTGCCATAAGTTCCGGCAGGAAGCTCCTTTTCCTGAAGCAGCTTCATGAGCGCGGCGTTTGCGTTTGCAAGGAGTGTCAGTTCTGCGCCGGAGGCCGTGCAGGCCTGCGCCGCGTCGAGCACCTGCTGCTCCGTCAGGCCGGCGGCATCCACCAGTGCCAGCAGCCGCTTGCCATGCTTCTTCACGGGCGCTGCGGAAGCGACGAAATCGTTCTTTGCAGCAGAGAGATCCGTTTTGCACAGTTCCTGATTGACAGGAACCAGCACGGCATCAGCACCGTTGGCGACAGCCTGCTTCGCCTCGGCATATTTGGCAAAGGAAGAGGTCGTTCCGCCCGGGAGACCAACGATCGTTGCGACCTCGACGCCCGTGCCCTTCAGCTCCGCTGCTGCCGAAGCAACAAACCACTGCGGTACACAGATCGCCTCAGACGCCGCCGCTTTCCTGCATGCAGCTTTCAGCTCGTCCAACGTGGCTTGGGCTTCCATGTAGACATACATTTTCTTCATAAATTCGATCACACATCCTTTTGCATATTATTTGTGACGGGAAGCAGATGATTGCGCGCAGACCTTATATCGATACAAAAGTACTTGAATGATATGATTATTCTTCGGAATCATCTGATGATTACACTTTAGCAGCATGACCTCCAAATTGCAACTTTCTTTTTTCGTCCTTTTCGTCCGAAATGACAAAAAACAGGCACTTTTCATGAAAATGACCAATCGATAAATCCAGTATTTTCAAGGCTTCCCGCGATTTGCGCACGGAAAGCTCAGATGTCTTTTGTGAATTCTGCTGATTTTTTAATTCATTCATATGATGAATTCCCGGAAAGCTATGATATTTCAGAGAATTACGCTGATCGTCCTTTTCAAACATCTTATTTTTTATGATTGCTTTTTCCGCACTTATCCTGTATAATGAACGTTAAAGAATGAATGATGGAGGACAAAAATGGATATTTTATCAATCGGACAGGCGCAGCAGTACAGCTCGCCCAATCCGTTTGCGCTGATCAGCACCTGCACCCCCGATGGGAAAAACAACCTCATGGCGCTTTCCTGGTGGAGCTATCTTTCCAATCATCCCGCAACGGTCGGCGTTTGCCTGAGCAAGCGCGGGCTTTCCGGCTCCCTGATTGCGCAAAGCGGCGAATTCTGCCTCTGCGTGCCGGATGAGAGCCTTCGCACGGCCGCTTACCAGTGCGGCACCTGCTCCGGGCGCGACCACGACAAAGCGGAGGAATTCGGCATTGCCCTCGAGCCTGCCGAAAAGGTTGCGCCGATGCGTGTGCGCAACAGCCGCCTGGTGCTCGAGTGCAGCCTGCGTCAGCAGGTCGAAGTGGGAGATCACGTGCTTTATATCGCTGAGGTTCTGGGCTGCTACGGCAATGCGCAGGCTGCCGGCCTTTTCGCAATGGATGGCTACCGCCGTCTGGACACTGCCGTGCCCCGTGCGGAATAGGAGATGCCATGCTTGCTTATGTAAACGCCAAGTCCAGAATCCTGAAGTACATCCGGGACAACGGGCTGGACGCCGGTGACCGTCTGCCCACCGAGGCTGAGCTTGCCGAGCGTCTGGACGTAGGCCGCCTGAGTCTCCGGGAAGGGCTCAATGCGCTCAAATCCGAAGGCATCATCATTGCCATGCAGGGGCGCGGCACCTTTGTTGCCTGCAGCAGCACGCAGATCTCCGACACGCTGAACCTCAACTATTCCGTTACGGAAATGATTCAGGCAAGCGGCCACGAGCCGGGCAGCACCTATTTCAAAAAGGAGCTGGTTCCGGCAGATAAGGTCGTCGCGTCGGCGCTGAAGCTTCGTCCCGGCATGGATGTGTCGCTGTGCACGAGAATCCGTACCGCCGACAACGTCCCTGTGGTAGTAACCAAGGACTACCTCTCCCCTGCGCTGGCCACCGTATTTCTTGGTCTGAATGCGCAGAGTGTCTCTCTTTATGACTACATCGAGGAAAACTCCGAGTTTGTCATCGGCTCGAGCATCACGGAAATCACGCCCGTTCTTGCCGACGAGGAGCTGGCGCAGTCTCTGGAGCTGCCGTCCGGCACGCCGCTTCTGATGCTCAGCGCCACGGTGCATGATGTGTATGGCACCCCGCTGATCTACGCGCGTGAACTCTTCCGCGCCGACCGCTTCAAATTCGTCGTCATGCGCAGCAAAAAATAAAACCCCGCTCCCGGGGATGAAGCAGACTTCATCCCCCGAAGCGGGGTTTTTGTTCTATGATTCGGTTTGCAGTGGCGGTAGTTTGCCGTTTAAGACCGCGGAGGTCAGGGTTTCTCCTGCGTAGGTCAGCTTCAGGGAGAAAAATGGCACCTTCTGCTGCATCAGGCGCAGGAATATCCGATCGCCGGCCCACTGCGGCAGCGCGTCCACGTGCGCAATCGGCACCCATTCCGGCACACCCTCGTCGCAGCCGTGCGGCGTGCCTGTAAAGCCCGTGGCGTGGAAGAGGTGCATATACTCCCCCTCCCAGCGGTCCGAAACAAAGGTGACAATTCCACAGTAGCGGTAATGCGTCAGCGTCAGGCCGGTTTCTTCCTGAACCTCGCGCAGCACGCAGTCCTCCGGGCTTTCATTCTCCTCAAACTTCCCGCCGACGCCAACCCACTTGTCCTGGTTGACGTCGTTTTTCTTTTTGATGCGGTGCAGGAGCAGATAGGCGTCGTCGCGCTCAAGATAGCAA
>CAYRMX010000149.1:0-3055 GCA_964425295.1 uncultured Oscillospiraceae bacterium
GAAAACCTCGGCTATCCCGACGCTGTGCGGTTTCTTGCCAAGCGGGCGGGGTTGGAGGTGCCGGACGACGACAATCGGCAAAATTCGCAGTATAAGAAAAAAGAGCGCCTCTGGGCGCTGTGCAAAAACGCCGCCCGCTTCTTCCACGAGCAGCTCAAAACCCCGGAGGCGGCACAGGCGCGGGATTATGCGCAAAAGCGCGGACTTTCCGCCGGGACGATCATGCGGTTCGGATTGGGCTTTGCGCCGAATCGATGGAGCGCATTGCTCGATGCCATGACCGCACAGGGCTTTTCCAAGCAGGAGCTTCTCGATGCGGGACTGGTGCTGCAAAACAAGGACAAGGGCACGTTTTACGACCGCTTCCGCAACCGCCTGATGTTTCCGATCATCGACGTGCGCGGGAACGTCATCGGCTTCGGCGGGCGCGTGATGGACGACTCCACGCCCAAATACCTCAACTCACCGGAGACGCTGATCTTCAACAAACGGCGCAACCTCTTTGCAATGAACGTCGTCAAAAAGAGCAAGCAGGGCTATATCATCCTGACCGAGGGCTATATGGACGCTATCGCCCTGCACCAGTATGGCTTCGACTGCGCGGTCGCGTCCCTCGGCACGTCGCTGACGCAGGAGCATGCGGACATGCTTTCGAAGTACACAAATGAGGTCGTTTTGACCTATGACGGCGACGAAGCCGGGCAGAACGCGACCCGCCGCGCCATCCCGATGCTCGAAAAAACAGGACTGCGCGTGAAGATCCTGCGTATGCGGGGTGCAAAAGACCCGGATGAGTTCTTAAAAAAATACGGGGCAGACCGCTTCCGGCTGCTGTTGCAGGAGTCGGAAAATCAGGCGGAGTACCGTCTGCGTTCGCTGCAAATGCGCTATGACCTGACCGTCGACGAACAGAAGGTGGAATTTGCCAAGCAGGCAGCCGACCTCATTTCGTCGTTTTCGACTCCGGTCGAACGCGAAATTTACGCCGCCCGCGCCGCCGAGATGGCGGGGCTGACGACGGAGATCATGCGGCTTGAGATCAACCGCGCCTATAAGCGCCGTGTCGCCGGGCAGAAAAAGGCGCAGGAAAAGCAGAACATGGACATTCTGGCTGCCCGCCAGCCGAAGTCGCGCGAGCTGCGCTATGACAACGCCCGCTCCGCCGTCGCGGAGGAGGGACTGCTGCGTATGCTGCTGCGTGAGCCGGCGCTCTTTGCGCGGGCAGAAGGGCTGAACGTCGGGCAATTCTCCGTCCCGATGTTCGCCAAGAGCTTTGCCGCCCTGCGCGAACGCTGGAAGGAGGATCTGCCGGTCAACGCTTCGGCGCTGTCCGAACTGCTCACGCCGGCGGAAATGTCGCATATCACTTCAATTCTGCAAAAGCCGGACGCCCCTGTCTCGGACACGGCGTTCGACGACTGCCTTGCCGTCATCCACGACGAATCCAGACGCGCCGCCGCTTCTTCCCCGGCGGACATCCTGGCAATGCAAAAGAGCCTGCGGGAGAAAAAAGGATATGGAGGTACATAACATGGACGAGAAAACCGCTAATCCCCGCTTGAACGAACGACTTCAGAAGCTTTTGGAGCGTGCGCGCAAGGAGAAGAAGATCGCGTCCAAGGACCTGATCGACGCGCTCGACGCGATCGATGCCGATGAAAAGCAGACCGACCTGATCTATGACGCGCTGGAAGCCGCGGGCGTGGAGATCGACGTTTCCGACGTCGTCGAGCTTCTGACCAAGCCGGACGACATGACGCCGAGCGAGGAAGATCTGCGGCTTGTCGAGGAGGAAAAGCTCGTCAACACCGACGAGATCTCCGAAGCAATGAGCGTCAACGACCCGGTGCGCATGTATCTCAAGGAGATTGGAAAAATCCCGCTTCTGACCGGCGAGGAGGAGCAGACGGTCGCCAAGGCGATGGCGGAGGGCGACGAGGCGGCGCATCAGCGCATGGTCGAATCGAACCTGCGTCTGGTCGTTTCGATCGCCAAGCGGTATGTCGGGCGCGGTCTGCCGCTGCTTGACCTCATTCAGGAGGGCAACCTCGGGCTCATCAAGGCGGTCGGCAAGTTCGACTATACCAAGGGCTATAAATTCTCGACCTACGCAACGTGGTGGATTCGTCAGGCGATCTCCCGCGCCATTGCCGACCACGCCCGCACCATCCGCATCCCGGTTCACATGGTCGAGACGATCAACCGCGTCTCGCGCACTTCGCACGAGCTGGTGCAGGATCTCGGGCGCGACCCGACGAGCAGCGAAATCGCGCAGAAGCTTCATATGCCGACGGAAAAGGTCGAGGAGATCCTGCGCGTGGCGCAGGATCCGATCTCGCTGGAAACGCCGGTCGGTGAAGAGGATGACAGTCACCTCGGCGACTTCATTCAGGACAACGACGCTTTCGAGCCGGCGGACGCCGCTTCATTTGCCATGCTGCGCGAACAGCTTGCCGACGTCTTGAAAACACTCACGCCGCGCGAGGAAAAGGTGCTCTGCCTGCGCTACGGTCTGACCGACGGCAAAATGCACACGCTCGAGGAAGTCGGCGACGAATTCGAGGTCACGCGCGAGCGCATTCGCCAGATTGAAGCCAAGGCGCTGCGTAAGCTCCGCCACCCGTCGCGCTCGAAAATTCTGAAGGATTTTCTGAACTGATTTTCGAGACGAAGCGTCTGCGAAAAAAATTGTGCTTGACTTTGCGCGAAAAATTCGTATCATATAGCATAGAAACAAATCCGATTTGGAGGCGTAAAGCATGTACGATCGAATCAGAAAGTATCTCTCCGAGCAGCTTGACATCCCCGTTGAGGAGATGGATCGCGACACGACGTTTGAGAGTCTGCACCTCGATTCTCTGGACATGGTCGAGATGATCATGGATATGGAGGAGGAGCTTGGTGTCGATTTCGAGCTGGAGGGAGACCTGAAGCTCGAAACCATCGGCGATCTGGCGGACTTTATTGACGATAAGCTCGCGGAGATCGGCTGAATTAAAAATTGCTTCGACCTGTGACAAGGTCGCACTAGTCGGGGAGATAGCGGTGCCCTGTT
>CAYRMX010000150.1:0-3016 GCA_964425295.1 uncultured Oscillospiraceae bacterium
GGTGCGTCACATTCGGTTCAAAGCCGAGCGGAAGCATTTTTTCGCGGTAAAAACGGAAGAAATACTCCGGTTTTCTCAGATAAAAGCTGTGGCTGATGATAGTTTCCGGGGGATATTCGAACTTTTGGCTGTAAAGTCCGTCGACGCTGCGAAAATCGGGAATGCCGCTTTCCGTGCTGACGCCCGCGCCGCCGAAGAAGACGGCACTGTGCGCCTCAGCGACCCAGCTTTTCAGTGTATCGAGCGCGGAAAGCATCGTCCTCATCCTCCAATTCGGCTAAAAATTTCTTTTCCGCCCGCGTTTTATTCGGAAATGTCAGTTTGTCAAACATATCGGGGCGTCGGTGCAGCGTGCGCAGGATTGCCTGCTTTCTGCGCCAGCGGGCAACGCGCCCGTGGTCGCCGGAGCGGAGAATTTCGGGGACTTCGCGCCCGTGCCAGACGGCGGGGCGGCTGTACTGCGGATATTCCAGCAGCCCGTCCCAGTGGCTCTCGTCCTCGAAGCACTCGGCGTCGGGCAGAACGCCCGGCACCAGTCGGGACACGGCGTCCGCCACCGCCATCGCGGGAATCTCGCCGCCCGTCAGGACGAAATCTCCGATGGAAATTTCCTCATCCACGCATTCGTCGATGAAGCGCTGATCGATTCCCTCATAATGCCCACAGACGAGGACGATATTTTCCAGCTTGGACAGCCGCTTGGCGTCCTCCTGCGTGAACACATGCCCGCAGGGAGAGAGGAAGATCGTGTGCACCGGCGCAGCCGCTTCGTCGCAGACGTGACACCAGCAGCGATACAGCGGGTCTGCCTGCATGATCGCGCCGCGCCCGCCGCCGTAGGGGTAGTCATCGACCTGATTCTGCTTGTTGGCGGTATAATCGCGGATCTGGTGCGCTTCGATGCGGATATGCCCCCGCTCCTGCGCGCGTCCCAGAATGGATTCATTCATCATGTCCCCGACGGTGTCGGGGAACAGGGTCAGGATGTCAATTCTCATCGGTCGCCATCCCCTCGATCAAGTGGACGCGGACACGGCGGTTTTCCACGTCGATCTCGCGCACGAATTCCTTGACGGCGGGGATCATGTAGCTGCGCGCACCCTGAATGACATAGACGTCGCTCGACGGCATGGTCAGAACGTCCTTGATTTTTCCGATCTCGTTTTCGTCGTCGTCGAGCACGGCGCAGCCGATCAGGTCGGCGATGAAGACCGTGCCCTGCGGAAGACGCACGCTTTCGCGGTCAATGCTCACCCGCTGCGCCCGCAGAAGCGTCGCCGCCTCGGGCGTGTCGACACCCTTCAGCTTCGCCAGAACGCAGGTCTTGTGCACTCGCGAGGAGACGACCTCATAGGGCTTGCCGTTCAGATAAAATGTATCAAATTGCAGCAGGAACTCTGGTGCATCCGCCCACGGGAGAATTTTGATCTCGCCCTGAATGCCGTGGGTGCTGACGACCTCGCCCGCTTCCAGAAACTTCTGTTCCATACTCCGCCTCACAGCTTCCCGTAGGTTTTTTCCAGAAAACGCTCCGCCTTGATGATGACGCGCGAATGGGTCGCCCGTCCGATCTCGCCCGCTTCGTCATAGGCGACGATCTCAAAGGTGACGCTGCGCCCATCGACCGCCGTGACGACGGATTCCGCCCGCACCTCCATGCCCACGGGCGTTGCCGCCGTGTGTGCAACATTCATGGAAACGCCGACGGAGCTTTCGCCCTCGGCAAGCAGCGGCGCGATCGACTCGCACGCCGCACCCTCCATCAGCGCGACCATGCAGGGAGTGGCATAGACCAGCAGATCGCCCGATCCGACATTTTTTGCCGTATCTTCCTGTTCGACGAGGGTCTCGGCGAAGCCTTTTGTTCCGATTTCGATTGCCATTTTGCATTTCTCCTTGTGAATCAAACTTCTTCCCCTATCATATCAAACTATTTTCCAATGGTCAACCGTAAAAAAGGATTGCGAAACGTGCCGATTTGGTCTATAATTCAAATAAATAAAACCACAAACGAGGTGTCCCAATGAACAGCAACGAAAAGCTCAACATGACCATGCTCTGCGATTTTTATGAGCTGACCATGAGCAATGGCTATTTTTCCAGCAGCATGCGTGACCGCATTTGCTATTTCGACGTCTTTTTCCGCAACGTCCCCGACGGCGGCGGCTTCGCCATCGCAGCGGGACTGGAACAGGTCGTCCGCTACATTGAAGACCTGCACTTCACCGATGAGGACATCGCCTATCTGCGCGGGCGCAGACTTTTCAGCGAGGAATTTCTGGACTATCTGCGGCATTTCTCGTTCAGTGGCGACATTTTCGCCGTCCCGGAGGGCACACCGATCTTCCCGCGCGAGCCGATTTTGACCGTCCGCGCCCCGGCGATCGAGGCGCAGCTCATTGAAACCTACATCCTGCTCATTTTGAACCACCAAAGCCTGATTGCGACGAAAGCCAACCGCGTTGTCCGCGCGGCGCAGGGGCGTCGAGTGCTCGAATTCGGCTCGCGGCGGGCGCAGGGCGAGCAGGGCGCCATTCTCGGCGCGCGCGCAGCCTACATCGGTGGCTGCGACGGTACCGCCTGCACGATCTCCGACCAGCTCTACGGCGTTCCCGCCGGCGGCACGATGGCGCATTCGTGGGTGCAGATGTTCGACACGGAATACGAGGCATTCAAGACCTACTGTGAGCTGTATCCGACCAACGCAACGCTGCTCGTCGACACCTACAACACCCTGAAAAGCGGCGTTCCGAATGCCATCCGCGCGTTCAACGAGGTTTTGAAGCCCCGCGGCATCACCAAATGCGGCATCCGCCTCGACTCGGGTGACATGACCTATCTGACGAAGAAGGCGCGCAAAATGCTCGACGAAGCGGGCTGGACGAGTTGCGAGATCTCCGTTTCCAATTCGCTCGACGAATACATCATTCAGGATTTGCTCCGTCAGGGCGCGCAGATCGACATGTTCGGCGTCGGCGAGCGGCTCATCACCGCGCGCAGCGAGCCGGTGTTCTGC
>CAYRMX010000151.1:0-2979 GCA_964425295.1 uncultured Oscillospiraceae bacterium
CGAGCGGCTCATCACCGCGCGCAGCGAGCCGGTCTTCGGCGGCGTTTACAAGCTTGTCGCCATTGAGCACGCCGACGGCACGGTTGCGCCGAAGATCAAGATCTCCGAAAACGTCGGCAAGATTACGAACCCGCATTTCAAGAAGCTCTATCGCTTCTACGGCAACGACACCGGCAAGGCGATCGCCGACTATCTCTGCGTCCACGACGAAGCCGTCGACGACAGCCGCAACATCGAAATTTTCGACCCGGAAGCCACTTGGAAGCGCAAAACGGTCTATAATTTCACGGCGCGCGAGCTTCAAGTGCCGATCTTCCTCGGCGGCAAACTGGTCTATGACCTGCCCTCGCTGAAGGACATCCGCGCCTACTGCAAGGAGCAGGTCGAAACGCTTTGGGATGAGGTCAAGCGCTTTGACAATCCGCACACCTACTACGTCGACCTCTCACAGAAGCTCTGGGACATCAAGTATGCCCTCCTGCGTGACAACTCCGGCGGTGAGCACCATGAGGCGTAATTCTCGCACCGCCCGCCTTGCCCTGTGCGGCATTCTGGCAGCGCTGGCGGTCGGGCTGATGTTTCTCGGTGGGGCGGTCTCGTTTGCGTCAATCGCCTGCCCGGTGCTCGCCTCGCTCGTGCTTATTCCGGTTTACATCGAATGCGGAAAAAAATGGGGCGCGCTGTGGTTCTTGACGGTGGCGACGCTGTCTGCCCTGCTTGCGCCGCAAAAAGAGAGCGCCGTTCTCTTCGTCTTTTTCGGCTACTACCCCGTTTTGCGCAAGCTGATCGGCCATCTGCGCGGCGCGGCAGTGCGCCGGGCGGTCAAGCTGCTCTATGTTAACGGCGCCATCTTCGCCGCCTACGGTCTGATGCTTTTCGTGTTTCAGCTTACCGAGCTGGTCACGGAGTTTGCGGGCATCGGCAAGTGGCTGCTTGCCGTCCTGTTGGTGCTGGCGAACGTGAGCTTTTTCATCTATGACCTCTTGATCGACCGTCTGGAAATTCTCTACCACGTCCGGCTGCGGAAAAAGCTGCACCTCTGAGCGGCTTTTTCCGCGGAAACCATATTAAAGGAGATCTTGACATGAAACGTCTTCTCGCATTCCTGCTTGCGCTCCTCATGCTGCTCTCTCTGATGACCGGCTTCGCCGGCGCAGCCGAGTCGGAAGACCTCTGGGAGCAGATCATTGCTTTCGAGAATGCCCAATTCCGCAAGACCCGCACGCTCGACGGCAAGGTCACGGAATCCGATTATGCCGCGCTGTCGGCACAGGTCGCGGCAATGGTCGTCGCCTCCGACGACTACACCCCCGACACTTGCACGTATAACGGCACGAACGCCGCATTCTTCTGGGAAGATGCCGACGGCGACCCGCAGTTCTACTCCCCCTCCCTGCGCGCCAAAATCGCAAACGGCTCAAACGGCGTCGACCCGTCGACAGTCGGCGAAACGGTTCGCGTTTCCTATGCCGAGCGCGGCGGCAACCCCAGCACGAAGAATGTCTACCTCATCGGCCCGTGGTACGGCTCGGACTCCACATTCACCGACCAGTACAAGGTCGAGGCAAAGAGCATCGCCTCCTCGTTGGGCGGCAGCTACACGCTCTACAGCGGCACGAATGCGACCATTGACAGCGTCGCAGCCGCCATGTCAAACGGCGCAGTCGTCTTCTTTGACTCGCACGGCGTGACCGATTATGATAAAACGCTCAGCTATTATGATCCCTACTACTCTCCGGTCTACGACTCCGTCACCCAAGCCAACACGTCCTACCTGACCCTGACGACCGATGAGGGAATCACTTCGGCAGACAAGGCAAAAGTCACGGGAAAATTCGATACATATTATCACGCCTGTGAGTTCACGAGCACGGACGGCGACGAAGTCTACTGCGTCGACGGCACAGCAATCGCAAATCACATGACCAAGGACGCGCCGAACAGTCTGCTTTGGATGGCGATCTGTCTCGGCATGGCGACCGACGGCATTTCCACCCCCCTGCACAACAAGGGCGTCGAGGTCGTCTACGGCTATTCGCAGTCCGTCACCTTTGACGGCGACTATGACTATGAGGAGCACTTCTGGAACTCGATGAAATCCGGCAAAACCGTCGCCGAAGCAGCAGCCGCGATGAAAAAAGCATACGGCGACTGGGATCCCGCCTATTATTCCGACGGCAGCTACTATAACACCATTGAAAAGGCACGCAGATACTTTATCTCATTCCCCGTGGTCGTCTCCTCCGAGGACACGCACCCCGGTCAGCGCAGTGCCTCAAGCTACGGCGCGGACAGTCTTCAGACCGTAAAATCCACTTGGACGTTGAAAGCCGCCTGCGCCCACAGCTACAGCTACACGCTCTCGTCCGCTCCGACCCTGAGCACAACGGGCGCGCTGCGCGGCACTTGTTCAAAGTGCAGCGGCACGACGACCGTCACTCTCCCCAATCTTGGCACGACGAATTATATCTATCAGGTCACAGCCGAACCGACCTGCAACTCCACCGGCACGGCGACCTACACATGGAAAACCACGACCTACGGAACTTACAGTTTTCCCGTCACCCTCGCCGCAACCGATTCACACAGCTACGCCTGCACGCTCAAATCCGCACCGACCCTGACCGCAACGGGCGAGCTGTCCGGCACTTGTGCAAACTGCAGCAGCCCGACGACCGTCACTCTCCCCAAACTTGACACGACAAATTATACCCGCACGGTCACGACCGAGCCGAACTGCACCAACGGCGGCTTTGCAACCTACACTTGGAACAATACCGCCTACGGCACGTTCAGTTTCCCGACAGCGCTTCCCGCGCTCTCGCATTCCTACATCACCTCGACAGTCGACCCGACCTGCACCGCGCAGGGCTACACGAATCACATCTGTGCCCGCTGCGGCGACAGCTACAAGGACAACTACGTCGCCGCCAAGGGGCATGCCTACAAGGACGGAAAATGCACCGTCTGCGGCGCGGC
>CAYRMX010000152.1:0-2911 GCA_964425295.1 uncultured Oscillospiraceae bacterium
CGGCACAGGCGATTTTGCATGCGGCGGGGCTGCGGAAAGGCGTGAACCTCGTTTCCTGCCCGACCTGCGGACGGACGAAGATCGACCTCATCGGGCTTGCAAACCGCGTCGAGGCGGCGCTGCGCGACTGCCAAAAGGACATCACCGTTGCGGTCATGGGCTGCATCGTCAACGGCCCGGGCGAGGCGCGCGAGGCGGACGTCGGCATTGCCGGCGGTGACGGCTGCGGCGTGCTCTTTGTCAAGGGCGAGCTGCGGGAAAAGCTGCCTTATGACGAACTGCTTCCGGCGCTGCTGCGATACATCGACGCCCTTTAACGAACATACTAGGAGTACGAAATGAATCCATTCCCGTTTTTGGAAATGTTTTTTGAATATCATCCCGACGAACCGCTGCGTGCTGCATTGGAGCAGGCGGCGGTTTGCCATGCCGAGATCGACCGCGCCGCACGGAGCATTTCGCTGTCCGTGACTATGCCGCAGTACCTCTCCGAGCGAAAATTGCAGGAGGTCTGCACGGAGCTGGCGGCGCTTTACGGTCTGCGCGCGGTGCGTATCACGCCGAAATTCCCCGCCGAAGCGCTGGCGGCGCTGGAGGGCGAGGAGCTTTCCCGCGTGCTCATCGGCGCATATTCGCCGGCGGCGGCGATTATGGCGGGCTGCACATGGGAGCCTGCGGTGGGGACGACGCGCGTGCGTCTGCGGGCGAACGGAAAAGATCAGCTTGCGCCGCATTTGAAGCTTGCCGAGCGCTATATTTTCGAGCGTTTCGGCGTGCAGACGCAGATTGAGGTCGTCTGCGGCAACGTCTGCGAGGGTGAGGCACTCTTTGAAGAAACGGAACGCATTCGCAGGGCGGCAATGCGCGACCTGCCGGCGGCGGTCTTCTCCGCGCCGAGCGCCGCTGCCAAGCCCGCAGAGAGCAAGATGATCTACGGCAAGCCCTTTAAGGGCGAGACGACGCAGATGTCCGAGATCAGCCTTGATCGTCAGGACGAACGGGTCATCATCGAGGGCAAGGTCTTCTCCGTCGACCACCGCGATATCAAAAAGGGCGCGGCAACGGTCATTTCCTTTGACATGACGGACTATACCGGCTCGGTGCGCGTCAACGGCTATTTCAAGGGCGACACCGGCAAGCCCATCACCGACGGCGTGAAAAAGCCGGGAATGTGGCTGCGCGTGCAGGGCAAGATCGACTACGACGACTATGCCAAGGAGGTCGTGGTCAAGCCCTTTGCCATCATGCCTGCCGACGCGCCAAAGCGGGTGGACACCGCGCCGCAGAAGCGGGTGGAGCTGCATCTGCACACCACCATGTCCATGATGGACGCGCTGACCAAAACCGGCGACGCCGTTGCGACGGCGGCGCGCTGGGGGCATCAGGCAATCGCCATCACCGACCACGGCGTGGCGTCCTCGTTCCCCGATGCACTCAAGGCAAGCGGGAAGAACAAGGTCGCCGGGACGGACAAAAATATTAAGATTCTCTATGGCTGCGAGGGATATTATGTAAACGACGTGGACGACCGAATTGCCGTCCACGGGGAAAACGATCAGCCGCTTGCGGGCGAATTTGTCGCCTTTGATCTGGAAACGACGGGACTTTCCGCGCAGAACGACGTCATCACGGAGATCGGCGCGGTCATCCTGCGTGACGGCGAGGTCGTCGACACATTCCAGAGCTTCGTCGACCCGAAGCGAAAGCTTTCGCCGCAGATCACGGAGCTGACGGGCATTACCGACGCTATGCTTGCCGGCGCGCCGACGATCGAGGAAGCGCTTCCGAAGTTTTTGGCGTTCTGCGGAGACCGCCCGCTCGTGGCGCACAATGCGGACTTTGACGTCGGCTTCGTGAGCGCCGCGTGCGAGCGGCTGGGCATTGATTTTGCACCGACGTATATCGACACGCTCGTCCTGTCGCAGAATCTCATGCCACAGCTCAACAAGCACAAGCTCAATCTCGTCGCCGACGCGCTGAGTCTGCCGGAATTCAACCACCACCGCGCTTCGGACGACGCGCTGACATGCGGCTACCTCTATCTGCGCTTTGCGAAAATGATGGAGGAGCGGGGCATTGCGCGCATTGCGGAGATCAACCCCCTGATGGAGACGCTGCGCGCGGGCAGCCGAATTAACGACCGCCGCGCCAAGCATATTCTGGTCTTTGCCAAAAATCAGACGGGTTTGCGCAACCTCTACCGCATTATTTCCGACGCACATCTGAAATATTTCAAGCGCAATCCGCGCATGCCGAAATCGGAGTTGCTGCGCTTCCGTGAGGGGCTTATCATCGGCTCTGCCTGCGAGGCAGGCGAGCTGTTTCAGGCGGTCATCGCGCACAAAAGCCCGGCGGAGCTGAAGCGCATCGCCTCGTTCTACGACTTTTTGGAAATTCAGCCGTTGAGCAACAACCGCTTCATGCTCGCAGACGGCATCGTCCGGACGGAGGAGGAGCTGCGGGAATTCAACCGCACGATCGTCCGTCTCGGCGAGGAGCTGGGCAAGCCCGTCTGCGCGACCGGCGACGTCCATTTCCTCGACCCGGAGGACGAGATCTACCGCCGCATTCTGCTGGCGAGCAAGGGCTTTGCCGACTGCGACCGCGAAAATCCGCTCTATTTCCGCACGACCGACGAAATGCTGGAGGAATTTTCCTACCTCGGCGAGGAAAAGGCATTCGAGGTGGTCGTGACGAACCCGAATCGGATCGCCGACATGTGCGATCTGGTGCGCCCCGTGCCGCACAACCTGTTTGCGCCGAAGATCGAAAATTCCGTCGAAGATCTGAAGCGTCTGGTCTATGAAAAAATGCACCGTCTCTACGGTGAGACGCCGCCCAAGCTCGTCTCCGACCGCGTGGAGACGGAAATGCACGACATCATCACCTGTCATTACGACGTGATCTACAT
>CAYRMX010000153.1:0-2881 GCA_964425295.1 uncultured Oscillospiraceae bacterium
GTTTGAATAGCCCTCGCGTCCGAGTCCCGTGTCCATAAACAGCTCGTTGATGTCACGCAGACGGACGGACTGGCGGTTGATATAATATTCACTTTCGCCGGAGCGGTAATAGCGGCGGGTGATCATCATTTCGTCGGCGTCGTAGCGCAGGGTGCGGTCGGTGTTGTCGAGCACCAGCGTTGCCTCGGCAAAGCCAACCTGCGCACGCTTTTCCGTGCCGCCGAAGATGACGTCTTCCATCTTCTGCCCACGCAGCGAGCGGGAGTTCTGCTCACCCATGACCCAGCGGATGGCATCGGAAATATTCGATTTGCCGCTGCCGTTTGGACCGACGATGGCGGTGATGTCGTGCCCGAACGAGACGACCGTCTTGTCCGGGAAGGATTTGAAGCCTTGAATCTCCAAAGATTTCAGATACATCGGCACAATACTCCTATTGTATTTTCAATTTTAAAGTTTACCATATATTGTGCCAAAATGCAAGTTGATTCCGCTCTTTGACGGTCAAAAACACAAAAAATCCGATCGAAGCGGCTGCGCTTTGTGCGCAGCGCGCTCCGATCGGAGCATTTCATTCGGCTTTTCCGAAGAGACGTTCGATCGCATGTCCGGCAGCGACCTGCTCGGCGCGTTTTTTGCTCGTTCCGTGCCCCTCGCCGACGGGAATGCCGTTGAGCAGGGCACGGACGGAAAACTGCTTGCAGTGGTCAGGCCCGCTTTCGCCGGTCAGCTCATAGGTCACGACCTGCCCGCGCTTCTGTTGCACAAGCTCTTGAAGCTCGGTCTTATAGTCATGCGCCTTGACAACCTCGGTAAGCATCGGGAGAATATGACGCGTCACGATCCCCTTTGCGGCGTCGAAACCGCCATCGAGGTAGGCTGCGGCGATCAGCGACTCCATAACGTCGCACAAAATGCCGCTGCGGTCACGTCCGCCGCCGTGGCTCTCGCCGTTACCAAGCAAAAGTGCGTCACCCAGCTCCAAACGGTGTGCAACCGCCGCGAGGTTCTTTTCACACACCAGCTCGGCGCGGATGCGGGTCAGCTCGCCCTCCTGCTTGGAGGGAAAGGTGCGGTAGAGATAATCCGCCGTAATGAAGCCGAGGATGGAATCTCCGAGGAATTCCAGCCGTTCATAGCTTTTCAAGGTATCTTTATACATTTCGTTTGCATACGAGGCGTGCG
This sequence comes from uncultured Oscillospiraceae bacterium, assembly GCA_964425295.1. Taxonomy (GTDB): domain Bacteria; phylum Bacillota; class Clostridia; order Oscillospirales; family Oscillospiraceae; genus JAZOXB01. The sequence goes on from CAYRMX010000153.1 coordinate 1,186, forward strand.
ACAGCGCCGTGCGCAGCAGGGACTTATCGCGGTATGTATAGCCCAGCGCCTTTTCCAGTTTACTCGGCATCGGAAACCTCCCGCGGAAGCACCATTGAGGCGATATTGGCTCGAATTTCGTCGCAGAACGAGCTTTCGACCGCGTTCATCGCCTGACGCACGGCGCCGCAGATTGCGGCGGCATCGGACGAGCCGTGCGCCTTGATGACGGGCTTGGAAATGCCGATCAGGATTGAGCCGCCGACTTCGCGATAATCCATCTGCCGCTTCAGCTCCGCAACGCCCTTTTTGCAGCAGAGATATCCCAGCTTGGAGACCGCGCTGCGCGTGAACATCTGCTTCATGAGCTTGGACATATAAAGCGCTGTTCCCTCAATGCTCTTGAGCAGTACATTGCCGGAAAAGCCGTCGGCGACAACGACATCGGCTTCACCGTCGGGGACGTCCCGCGCTTCGATGTTGCCGACAAAGCGGATTGTGCCGCTCTCGCCCGCGGCTTTCAAAAGCTGATACGCCTGCTTGTGCAGCTCGTCGCCCTTGCAGTCCTCTGCGCCGTTGTTGAGCAGTGCAACGCGGGGCGATTCCTTTTTCTGCGCTTTCTTGGCATAGAACGAGCCCATGCAACCGAATTGGAGCAGGAATTCCGGGGTGCATTCGGTGTTTGCTCCGGCGTCGATCAGAATCGTGCCGCTGCCGATGGGCAGAACAGGGGCAAACGCCGCGCGACGGATGCCGCGAATGCGCTTGACGACCAGCGTCGCAGCCGTCAGGAGCGCGCCGGTGTTGCCGGCAGAGATGAACGCATCGCCCTGCCCGTCGGCGAGCATTTTCAGCCCCAGAACCATAGACGAGCCGCGATGCTGCTGCACGACCCGCGCAGGGTCGGCGTGCATGTCGACGACATCGTCGGCGTTCGCGATCTCCACGCCGTCGGGCAGCGTATCCCATCCGTGGGCGCGCATGGCGTCGAGAATCTCCTCGCCGCGTCCGACCAGCGTGATTTGAACGCCGTATTCCTTTGCAGAGCGCAGTGCGCCGAGCACAATCTCGTCGGGTGCGTGGTCGCCGCCCATCGCGTCGATGATGATCCTCATATTATTGTCTCCTTTCCCATTGCCTCAAGATGTGCAAGCGCGCGGTTGGCAATGGCAAGATTTTTGTTTGCTTTTCCCTTGACACGCTGTTCCAGCGGAGCGATGATGCCGAAATTGACGTTCATCGGCTGGAACGAGGTGATCGATTCGTCACTGATATAGTGCGCCAGCGCACCGATCGCCGTCCGATCGGAAAAATCGGGGCTCGGCGCGCCGCGCAGCCGCGCAGCCATACTGACCGCAGCCAGATAGCCCGAAGCGCACGACTCCACATAGCCCTCAACGCCCGTCATCTGACCGGCAAATGCGACGAGCGGATCACGCCGGTCGGCATAGGTGCAGTCGAGCAGTCTGGGAGAATCGAGGAAGGTGTTGCGGTGCATCACGCCGTAGCGGACGAATTCCGCGTCGTGCAGGGCGGGGATCATGGAGAACACCCGCTTCTGCTCCGGGAATTTCAGGTGGGTTTGGAAGCCGACGATGTTATAGATGCTTCCGGCGGCATTGTCGCGGCGGAGCTGGACGACGGCATACGGCTCTTTTCCGGTGGCGGGGTCACGCAGACCGACCGGCTTGAGCGGGCCGTAGCGCAGGGTGTCCTC
>CAYRMX010000154.1:0-2880 GCA_964425295.1 uncultured Oscillospiraceae bacterium
GGTTTATAAGGCATTGGATCACCGGCTCAACCGTCCGGTGGCCGTAAAAATTCTCAAGGACGAATTCTCCCGCAATCAGGAGTTCCGCCGCCGCTTCCACGCGGAGTCTCAGGCGGTGGCTATGCTGTCCCACCCCAACATTGTCAGCGTTTACGACGTCTCCCGCACGGAGGACGTGGACTATATTGTCATGGAGCTCATTGAGGGCATCTCGCTGCGCCAGTATCTGGAAAAGAAGCTTTGCCTGAACTGGCGGGAAACGCTCCATTTTTCCATCCAGATCGCCAAAGCGCTGGAGCACGCCCACGGGCGGGGCATCGTCCACCGCGACATCAAGCCCCACAACATCATGATTCTCAAGGACGGCAGCATCAAGGTGGCCGATTTCGGCATTGCCCGCGTCGGCTCTGCGCAGCATACCCTGACGCGCGAGGCGCTGGGCTCCGTGCACTACATTTCCCCCGAGCAGGCCAAGGGCGCCCTGGTGGATAACCGCTCGGATCTGTATTCGCTTGGCGTTGTGATGTATGAAATGCTGACCGGCCGCACGCCCTACAACGGCGAAACGCCGGTGGCAGTTGCCATTGGGCACATCAATGGCGGCGCGCGTCTGCCCAGCGAGCTGGTGGCCGGAGTGCCGATGGGGCTGGAGCAGATTGTCATGCACGCAATGAATGCCAATGTGGAAAACCGCTACAGCTCCGCCACGGAGATGCTGCGCAACATGGAGGAATTCCGCAAGGATCCCACCATTACCTTCCGCTTTACCACGCAGCAGGCGGCACCGGTCAACCATGTGGTGCATCAGCCGGCAACGCGGCCGGGCATGACACGCACGGAGGCCGAGCGCTACGCGGCCGCCCGCTCCGGACGCAAGCCGGATCCCCGCACGCCGGAGGAACGGCGCGCGCAGCGCGCACAGCGGGAGGCGAAGGCCAATGAGGAAAAGCGGCGCAAAACGCTGATTGTGGCCATTGCTGCCTCAGCGGCACTGCTGGTGATCATGGTGGTTGTTCTGATTGCGCTGCTTTCCGGCGGCTCGGACAGCCCGAATCCCACACAGCCCTCCGGCGTGGTGCAGGAGGGGAATGTCCGCGTGCCGAGCTTCCTCGGCATGAAGCTGGGCGACATCGACCCGGCGGACTATCCGGAGCTTTATGTGGACGTGATCAACTTCCGCGAGGAATACAGCGACAAATACGACGTGGGCGAAATTATGGCGCAGACCCCGGCTCCCTTTGAGGAGGTCAAGCAGGGGCGCACCGTTACGCTTACGGTGAGCCTTGGCGCGGAAACCCGCGAAATGCCCGACCTTGTGAACAAATCCAGGGGTGAGGCAACGCAGGCGCTGGACGCGCTGAAGCTGGGGCTCAAGGTTCAGCTCAAGGACGAGAGCAACAGCGAAATTGAGCAAGGTAACGTGACACGTACGGAGCCGGTGGCCGGCACGCCGCTGCAAAAGGAACAGACGGTTGTGCTCTACATCAGCCTCGGAGAAAATAAAATGCCCAATCTGCGCAACGACACGAAGGGTAACGCCGAAACCCGTCTCAAGGCGCTCGATCTGAACCTGAACATCATTTTCCTCGAGGAGGAGAGCGATGAGGTGGAGGAGGGACGCGTGATCCGCACCGACCCCACCGAGGGCAGCCAACTGAACAAAAAGGATACGGTTACGGTTTATATCAGCACCGGTAGCGGCAAGATCCCCATGCCGGATTTGCTGAACATGACGGAAGAGGAAGCTATCAAGAAGCTGGAGGACCTGAAATTCAGCTTCCGCGTGCAGGAGGTCTATGACGCATTCGTCCCGGAGGGACGGGTGGTGAGCCAGAGCGTGCTGCCGGGTGAGCTGGTGGGCAAGGATGTCTACATCACCATCGACATTTCCAAGGGACCCGAGCCGACCACGGAGCCGCCGACACAGCCGTCAACGGAGCCCTCTGCGGAGCCTTCCGGCTCTTCCGAGACTCCCTCGTCCGCAGCGCCGGAGAGCGCCACGGAGCCGTAAGCCTATGGGAAATGAACAGCAGGGGAGGATTATCAAGGCGCTGAGCGGTTTTTACTACGTGCAGGCGTCCGATGGCGCCGTGGTGGAGTGCCGCGCGCGGGGAATCCTCCGGAAAAATCGCGTGACGCCTCTGGTCGGAGACGAGGTGACCTACTCCATGGAGCTGGGAAAGGGAACGGTGGAAGCGGTTCTGCCGCGCAGGAATTCCTTCATCCGGCCGGCGGTCAGCAATCTTGATGCCCTGGTCATTCTGGCCTCCGAATCCAATCCGGAGACGGATCCCTTCCTGATCGACCGCGTGAGCGCCATTGCGGGCAACCAGAATGTACCGGTGCTCCTGTGTGTCAACAAGGTAGACCTGAAAGACGGCGGAAAACTCATTGGTATCTATCGCCGGGCGGGCTTTGCCGTGTTCCCCACCAGTGCCCGCACCGGTGAGGGAGTAGAAGCGCTGGCGCAGGCCATACGCGGCAAGACCATTGCCTTCACCGGTAACTCCGGCGTGGGGAAGAGCAGCATACTCAATTGCCTTAGCAGCAATCTGCACATAAAAACCGGCGAGGTTTCCGACAAGCTGGGGCGCGGCCGCCATACCACCCGCCATGTGGAGCTGTATTATCTGCCCGACGGTACGGGCGTCATCGACACGCCTGGCTTTTCCTCCTTTGACACGGGGCGCATGGAGCTGATTTTAAAGGAAAAGCTGCCATATGCCTTCCCGGATTTTGCGCCCTATCTCGGTGCCTGCCGCTATCACGACTGCGCGCACATCCATGTGCCGGACTGCGCCGTCCGTCAGGCTCTGCAGGAGGGAAAGCTGGTGCCCACGCGCTACGCAAGCTATCTGCGCCTGTATGAAAGCGCAAAGG
>CAYRMX010000155.1:0-2862 GCA_964425295.1 uncultured Oscillospiraceae bacterium
AATCTTTTTCGGAAGTCGTACGGTAGTAATGTTCTTGACCATCTGGCCGCCGACGGAGCCGGCTTCGCGAGAGGTCAGGTCGCCGTTATAGCCGTTCTTCAGGTTGACGCCGACTTCGCCGGCGGCTTCCATCTTAAACTTGTCCATCGCGTCGCGCGCCTCGGGAACGTTGATCTGGTTGGTGTTCTTCATTGCTGTTGCATCTCCTTTTGACATTTTGAAGTCCTCAAATGTAACGATTTGATTTCTTCGCAGCTAGTTTTGCCCCCAAAAGAAGAAATATCAGTGACAATTTTTGATAAAAAAACCCGCACGCACCGGAGGTATGTGCGGAGAAGTTCAATTGTTTCGATGAAAAGCGGCGTAAGCTCAGGCAGATAATATCTTTATGTATCGCGCAAGAAGGATGCGTTGAAGCACGAGAAATCGCAGCCCGGGGATGGGCTGCGATTTTTATAGGTGGGTTTTGGCGGTTAAATCTGAATCTGGGCGATGACGGAGCGGAGCTTTTCGGCGCTGTTATGCAGGAGAGAAAGCTCGTGGTCGGTCAGCGGGTTTTTGATGATGCCGCGGACGCCCTTGCGGTCGACGATCGTCAGGGTGGAGAGGCAGACATCCGAAACGCCGTATTCGCCGTGCATCATGGTCGAGACGGTCAGCGCCGTGCCCGCGCCGTTGAAAATGCACTTGCAGATATGGCAGACGGACATCGAGACGGCATAGAAAGTCGCACCCTTATTTTCGATGATGACCGCGCCGGAGCGGCGGACAAAGTCTTCGATCTCCTGATAATTCCGATCCCACTCGATGCGGTCGGCGTCGGGGGAGCTGGTCGCGTATTCGTCGACGTGGACGTTGGCGATGTTCGCAAGCGACCACGGCACAAACGAAGAATCGCCGTGCTCACCGAAGACGTGCGCATGGACATTCTTCGGGCTGATGCAGAAACGCTTGGCAAGCGTCGATTGCAGACGGCTTGTGTCGAGAATCGTGCCCGAGCCGATGATCTGGTTTTCCGGCAGGCCGGAGACCTTGTGGAAGACGTAGGTGAGGATATCCACCGGGTTTGAGACGAGAATATAGATGGCGTTCGGCGCGACGGAGACGATGCTCGGCGTGATCGATTTGAGAATATTCACGTTTGTCTGCGCAAGGTCAAGACGGGTCATGCCCGGCTTGCGCGCCACACCGGAGGTGATGATGACGATGTCTGAATCCGCAGCGTCTTCATATTCGCCGGAATGGACGATGGCAGGCGAGCAGAACGGGGCGCCCTGGTAGATATCCAGCGCTTCGCCGATTGCCTTTTTCTTGTTGATGTCGATCAATACGATCTCGGAGGCGATGCCCTGAATCATCAGGTCATTCGCGATGGTCGCTCCGACGCTTCCCGCGCCGATCACGCTGATTTTGCTCATTTCGGTTGCTCCTTTTCTTTCGCATGGCACATGCACCATAAATAATATTTTTGTAACGATAGCATTATACTGAATCTGCGCTGTAATTGCAACAACTATATTCTGTTTGCGGAAAAAAGCGGGGAGCGCCGAGTGAACGGTGAAGAGTGAATGGTTGTGGTGCCGATTATACCGATGATTTCAAATAGCGCCGCGGCGCCCCCCCCGTGCAGGGCCGGCAAAAATCATTTGGAAGATGTATAAAAAGTTTCCCCGAACGGCAGAGGCTGTTCGGGGAATTTGAAAACGATTTTTACGGTCGGTCGAGGTAACGGCAGGCGGAGAGGGCGGCGACTGCGCCGTCGGAGACCGCGGTTGCGACCTGACGGTATGCCTTGGTGCGGCAGTCACCGGCGACGAAAATGCCGTCCGTGTCGGTCGTGCAGCGTTCGTCGGACTCGATGTAGCCGGCGGCATTCAGGCGCGCCACGGCGCGGTAGGCGTCGTTTTCCGGCTCTGTGCCGATGGCAAGGAAGACGCCGTCGACGGGGAGGCGCGATGTCTCGTTCGTCGCGGTGTCGAGGAGCTGCACAGCCGTCAGGGTGTCCTGCCCGACATAGGCGGTCACGACGGTATGGTAGCGGTATTCGATGTTCGGCTTCGCCGCGAGGCGCTCGATCATGCGCTGTTCACCGGTCAGGAAGTCGAGATTCTGCACGACCGTGACCTTGGAGCAGACCTCGCTGAGCAGCTCCGCCTCTTGCAGGGCAGTGTTGCCGCCGCCGACAAGGGCGACGTGGCGGTCGCGGTAAAATGCGCCGTCGCAGACTGCGCAGAATGAGATCCCGTTTCCGATGAAGCGTTCCTCGTCCGGCAGATTCAGGCGGCGGTGACGCGCGCCGGCGGCAATGATAACGCTGCGGGCAAGGTGTCTTCCGTGTTCGCCGACGACGGTTTTGGGGTCGCCGTCGCACAGATCAATGACGGTATCCATGTCGACCTCTGCACCGAGCGCGAGCGCCTGTTCGAGCATGCGTTGGGCAAGCTCGTTGCCGCTGACGGCTTCGAAGCCGGGATAGTTTTCCAGCCGCGGAGAGAAGGTGATCTGCCCACCGAAGGTGTCCTTTTCCAGCACGAGCACCGATTTTCCGGCGCGACGGGCATAGATTGCGGCAGTCAGTCCGGCAGGGCCGGCGCCGATGATAATGATGTCGTACATAGTTTTGACCTTTCTCACGAAGATAGGGCGAGAGTGAAGCGGCGAACGACAGCGGAACGGCAGTTTCTGCACGCGGCGGCATGAGGGCGTGCCGCCCTACGGATGTTGATCGATAATGCCTGCGGCGGGTCGATGTGGGCGCCCCCCCCCCTACAGCGCGTTATACGATAATGGCTGCGCCATCGATGCCCCAACATTTTAATCCGTGCGTGGAGCGGACACTACAACGATTCACCATTCACTCAC
>CAYRMX010000156.1:0-2849 GCA_964425295.1 uncultured Oscillospiraceae bacterium
ACTCTACGACCGCGCCCTGCACACGGCGGTTTATAACTCCGTCGCCGAACCTTGTGATGACTTGGATTCCGTGGCGAAGAAGCTCGTCAACGGCTTTGCTGTCGTCCTGTTCGGCGCACGGGCGATCGCATTTGAGGACAAGACCGGCGAAAAACGCTCGCCGTCCGCGCCGGAGGTCGAAAATACCGTCAAAGGGCCGAAGGACGCCTTCACCGAGACGGTTCGCACGAACACGAGCCTTCTGCGGCGCCACCTGCGCACGCCCGCGCTGCGGCTGTACGAAACGGTCGTCGGGCGGCGCAGTTTGACGAACGTCACCGTGGCGTATATCGACGGTCTGACGGATACGGCGCTGGTCGAGCGGATGAAGACGCGGCTGGCGCAGATCGACATCGACGGGCTGTTAAGCCCCGCGGCGGTCGAGGAATACGTTACCGGCTCGCGCCCGACGGCGTTCCCGCTCCTGCAATACACCGAGCGCACCGACCGCTTTGCGCAGGCACTGCTGGACGGTCGGGTGGGGCTGCTCATTGACGGGCTGCCGCTGGGCTACCTCGCGCCGGTCGATCTCGGATATCTGATGACCTCGCCCGAAGACCGCGGAACGGACTATTTTTCCGCGAGCGCGCTGCGCGTCGTGCGCTATCTGGCGCTGCTTCTGGGGCTGCTTCTGCCCGCGCTCTATGTGGCGATGACGGGCTTTCACCCCGAGATGCTGCCGACCCTCCTGCTCGAATCGATCATCGAGAGCAAGCAGAACGTCCCGTTTCCGACGGTTTTCGAGGTGTTGGGGCTGCTCGTGGCGTTCGAGCTGCTTCAGGAGGCGAGCGTCAGTCTTCCGCAGTCGATCGGGCAGAGCCTGTCCATCATCGGCGGGCTGGTTGTCGGCACGGCGGCGGTCGAGGCGAAGATCGTCTCCCCGACGGCGCTCATCATCGTGGCGGTCGCGGGCATCTGCGGCTTCGCGCTTCCGGGACGCGGCTTTGCCGACGCCGTGCGGCTGTGGCGCTTTCTTCTGACGGTGCTGGCGAGCCTCGGCGGGCTTTACGGACTGACGATGGGCGCGCTGTGCCTGCTTGTCCACCTCGCGGGGCTGGAATCGCTCGGCAGATGCTATCTTGCGCCCTTTTCGCGCGTTTCCGGCGGTCGATTTCTGCTGCGCCGCCGTCTGGTCAACGAAAAATTCCGCGACGGGACGCTCCATCCGCGCGACCCGCGCAATCAGAGGTGAGGGCAATGCGGTGGACAACGGCGGTCGTGCTGGCGGCGGCGCTCACGGCGATTTTCGGCAGACCCTTTCCGCAGTATGCGACGCAGAAGCTCCTGCCCATCAAGACGCTGCAAGCCGAGCAGACGGCGCAGGGCGTTCACATCGTCAGCGAGGTCGGCGAGGGGTGGGGGGCGGACTGGGCGGCGGCGGTCGAGGATTTGAAGCGCAACGCAGCGGGCGACGTCTTTTTTCAGACGGCGGAGCGGGCGTTTTTTTGCGACCGCCGGCTTGCGCGGCAGGCGGTTTTGAGCGGCGATCTGCGTCCGGCGGCGCGGGTCTGCTTTTCCGACAAAATTCGACCGACGGAGGCACTGTGCAGTGCGGCGGAGAGTCGCACCGTTGCCGAGCTGCGCGCGGCGTATGCCGGGGAGAACGCGGGTTGATGGGCGCGCGCCAGTGCCGCGCATTGAGCCTCTGCGCGTTCACCGTTCCGGCGATCGTCCTCCTGCCGCGTGGGGGATGGCTCGGCGGCGGACTGGCAGCGGGGCTTGCGGCGGCGGTTCTCCTGTTCGGACGGCGCGGCGGCGACCTCACCGCCCGCGCGGCGCGCACGATGCTCGGCAGAGGGGCGCTGTGGCTGCTCTTTGCGTGGAATCTCGTCGCGCTGGGCGCGGGGGCGCGGCTGCTGTGCGGCATCTTCCCCGACGGCAACGTTCTCGTCGGGCTGCTCCTGCTGCTTCTGTCTGCCTATGCCGCCGCGCGTGGGAGAGTTGCCCCGGTCGGCGCGATCTGTTTCTTCTTTGTTATTATATTATATAGTATCCTCTTCGGTTTTGCGCTGCCCGAGCTGAACGCGGTGTGGCTCGCACCGAACACGCCCGATTGGTGGCTTTTGCCGGCGGGACTCGTTCCGACGTGCGCGCTTTGGCTGCACGACGGGAGAAAAGCCCGCGGCGTGGGCGGCTGGCTGATCTGCGGCGCGGGAGTGGCGGTGCTTGCGGGACTGACGGCGGCGGGCAGCCTCTCTCCGGCGGTCGCCGCGCAGGAGGCGTTTCCGTTTTACGAAGCGGCAAAAAGCGTCCGCATCCTCGGCGCGATGGAGCGGCTCGAACCGCTCGTCTCTGCCGCGCTGACCGCCGGAGGCTTCTGCATGCTGGGACTGGTGTGCGCGGTCAATGAACGGATTCTCAGCATCCTCGCCCCGCGCAAAAAGAACCTCGGCGCGTCCGTTCATTTTTTCGGCGGCGGCGCGCTTTTGTGGGGGAGCAGCCTGATTTCCGGGGCGGCTTTGGCAGTCTGTACCGCTATATTTTGGGGCATATTGCCTGTTTTGATACAACTTGTGGTAAAAAAAGAAAAAACTTAAAAAAATTCAAAAAAGGGGTTGACAATTCGGGTTTTCTCTGCTAAAATAGCGGAGCACGTTCGGGATGAACGGTTGAGCGCAAAGCGCGAATGAAAAAAGTCGAAAAAAGTGCTTGACAAAGTTCGATGGATGTGCTAATATAGAAAAGTCGCGCCGAGGCGGAGAGCTTGCTTGATGATGCCGCGGTGATGCTTTTTTAGATAGGCTGCGAAAGCGCCGGTGTACCTTGTAAATTAAACAACGAGAAACATGAACAAACACCTTGAGCAATGA
>CAYRMX010000157.1:0-2845 GCA_964425295.1 uncultured Oscillospiraceae bacterium
GCGAGCCGTCGATCTCAACCTGCATATCGCCCTTGCGGATGATCTCGCCCTCGAATGCGGAGGAGAAGGAGACGGGGATGTCGATCTTGGTGATCTTCAGCTTGATGCCGCGCGCCTCGATGGAGGTGTCGATCCAGTCCTTGGTGTTTTCGTAGATGATGAGGGACTTCGGGACAGCCCACATGTCGTTGGTGTCGTTAGTGATGACCGGGAAGCCCAGCTTGATGGCACCGGCGCCGCAGGCGACGGTGATGTCGTTGACGGGCGCATAGGCGTTGACGAACGCATTGATGCGGTCGAAGGTGTAGCGATGGAACGCGGGAGCGTCACCCGCCTCGACCGCACCGAAGATGAACGCCGCGCGGACAACGAGGGAGATGATGTGACCGACCGCCCAGATGTCCTCGCCGACGGGGACAAGGCGGACGCCCCAGCTCATGTTGACGTTCTTCTCGGCGAGCTGCTCGATGATGCCGCCGATCAGGAAGACGAAGATGCCGCGGGACTGATAGCCCTTGACGGTCTCGACCGCTTCTTCCGCGGTGGGAGCCGGCCCGATCATGACGACGAAGCCGGGGATGTCGCCGGTAACCAGCGGGACGCCCAGCTCACGAACTTCGGCGTCGGTGAAGTGGCCGTGGTACAGCGTGCCCTCATAGGGAGCGGCGCTGCGGGCATATTTGCACGCTTCGATCAGCTCGGCGGCGATGGCAGTGCCGACGCCGGAGGAGAAGATGGAGGCGGTGCGGTTGTCGCGGGTCATCATGGCGCGGACGTCCTCAAGGGCAGCCTTGAGGTCGCCGACCTTTTCGACCTTGCGACCGATATAGGCATAGGTGCAGGCGAGGAAATAGGCGGTGGAGGGCAGGGTCATGGGCGCGGACTCGCCCAGCTCGGCGACGACGGCATTGATCTCCGCCTCCGCCTTGGCAAACATCTCATCAGAGCCGCTGAAAACTCGCTCAAAAAGTGTTCTCATGATGTTATTTCATCCTTTCAGATCTAATTTTGCTTTGATCGCGCGGATCTCTTCCAGCGCGGAGGGGGAGCAGTCATAGGGCGAAAGCCCCTGACGGTCGGCGTCGATAATCTCGGGATTATAGCGGATAAAGCCCAGCAGGTCTTCTTCCGGGATGCGGCTGCGCAGGAACGCTTTATCGCTCTCGTCGCGCACCTTGTTGGCAACGACGCGCACCTTGGTGATGCCGATGTCGCGCGCCAGCTCTTTAATGCGCGTATAGGTCTGAATGGAGCGCGCGCCCGGCTCGATGACCACGACGAACTGGTCCATCATGCTCGCCGTGCCGCGACCGAGGTGCTCCAGACCTGCTTCCATGTCCATGATGACCACGTCGTCCCTGCGGAACACAAGGTTCGACAGGATCGCCTTGAGCATGACGTGCTCCGGGCAGACACATCCGCCGCCGCCGGTGTCGACCGTGCCCATGACGAGCAGCTTGACACCGTTGATGTCCTTTGCAAGCTTGTCGGGCAGGTCGGAAACTTCCGGGTTGAGCTTATAAAAGGTGTTCGAGGCGTTTGCGGCGGTGCGCTCCTTGGCAAGCTCCTTCATTTTGGACACGGGGACGATGGAATTGACCTCCTCCTCCGTCATGCCCAGCGCCAGACCCAGATTTGCGTCCGGGTCGACGTCCGCAGCCAGCACCGTGCGTCCCTCCGCCGCGTAAAGCCTTGCCAGTGTTGCGGCAAAGGTGGTCTTGCCGACGCCGCCTTTGCCGGTGATCGCAAGCTTCATCGCTTAGATGCCCAGCGCGGTACGCTTGGCTTCGATGCACTCGATCATCTTGTCGCCGAGCTTTTCGATGTCGGTTTCGACGACAAAGCGTGCCTCGACCCAATCCTTGATGCCGTGCTCGCCCTGAAGCAACGCGGTGACTTCCTCGGAACCCTTGGTGTAGGGGTCAACGCCGAGGAAGGTCTCGATGCCGGTGGCGACGACGTAGTTGCCAATGGAGACGGCTTTTTCGGACATCCATTCCGGCGCGCAGCCGACGACGGGAACTTCGGAGATGTTGCAGCCCCAGTCCTTGGCGATGTCGGATGCGAGGATCATCATACGAGAGATGTCGACGCACGAGCCCATGTGGAGCACGGGCGGGATGTCGACCAGCTCGCAGACGCGCTTCAGACCTTCGCCGCACAGCTCCTTGGCTTCCTTGTCCATCAGGCCTGCCTTGGCGGCAGCCTGTGCCGAGCAGCCGGAGACGATGAGGATGATATCATTCTTAATGAGCTTTTTCATCAGCTCGATGTGCGCGGTGTCGGGGCGCACTTTGGGGTTGTTGCAGCCGACCATTGCCACAGCGCCGCGCAGGACGCCGGACTTGACGACGTCGACCAGCGGCTTGGTGGTGCCGGTCACATCGACGTGGCTGTTCGTGACGCCGTCGAGGCAGCCCTTGATGGCTTCGACGGAGTAGCCGACGGTCGCCTTGGTCTTGTGGTTCGGGATGTTGACCAGCGACTGGTCGCGGTTCTTGAAGTTTTCGACCGCCATCTTTACGATCGCCTTCGCGTTTTCACCTGCGGACTCGGAGGAGAAGCGGATGAACTCGGAATCGGGAATGCGGGCGATGGGAGAGGTCGTGATGAACTTGGTGTGGAAGCACTTCGACAGCGGGCCGAGTGCCGGGAAGATGCACTGCACGTCGACGACGATGGCTTCACAGGCGCCCGTCAGAACGACGTTTTCCTGCGACAGGAAGTTGCCCGCCATCGGGATGCCGTGACGCATGGCAACTTCGTTCGCGGTGCAGCAGACGCCGGCGATGTTGATGCCCTTTGCGCCGACGCTCTTGGCAAGCGCGATCATTTCCGGATCGTT
>CAYRMX010000158.1:0-2807 GCA_964425295.1 uncultured Oscillospiraceae bacterium
CGAAACACCTCCGCTTTCCTGCGTTTTTGTTTCAGTATACTCCGAATTTGCGGCGCTGTCAATATTAATTGTGAATTTTGTTCGTTCTGCCTATCGCAGCAAACGACGCCGTCAACGTCCCGCGGAACATACCGTTATATGACTTCACACCAAACAAGAGCGGCTATATCAAGGATCGAATCAACGCAGGCATTGCAAAAAAGCTCGACATGCTCAATTGAGTGTGCTAATACAAGGGAGTAAGGCACAATTTTTTTGTAAAAGGAAGTGAGGACGTGGACGAAATGACAGCATCTGAACTCAACCAGTATCTTGAGAACATCGCGAAGCTGATTGACGCGACCGCGAAAGATGCCAAAGCCGCCGCCGAAATTGTACGCGAAAGCAAAGTTAAAGCGTAAAAAAGAGTAGCGGACGGACGACAACCAGCCCCGCTACTCAAAACAAAAAGGCGCGCGGGAAGCCTTACTCCCGCCGCCCGGATTATAACATGGGAGTGTTGCGAAAGCCAATAGTACCAACCTCCCCACATCGCCCCCTCTCCTTAGAGGGAGCTTAGTTAATTTGGGTGTCCCCATCGTCGTTAATTCAGTTGACGTTCCGGCTACTGCATTATTTCCGCCAACTCACAAATAACATAGCTACCTTTGCACGCATTTCGAGCATGTGCCGCAATTGGCAAGCTTGGGCTACTATAATAAGCATATCACGCCCCGTACAATTTTGCCTTGTCAGGCGAAAAAATCCGTGATACAACAGATTCATCCGACGGAAAGGGGACGGTAATATGCGTGTCGACACCGTGAGAACGATCGCACGTAAGGCGATGGTCTACGACTTGTGAAACATCATTCATGGCGCGCCCTGCTTGGAGCCGGATACGGTTCGGGCGGTCATCAAAATCATGGCGGATTACATCGACCGCGAGATTGCTGTCGAGCAGACGGGAAACTGAGTTGTTTCTTTCTAAAAACAGACGTCAGGCACTTGTAACCATGCAAGCGCCTGACGTCCGTTTTGTCCCGGATTGCCTTGCTGCTTTCCCGCTGTTAGTTCCCTCGGCTTGTAAAATCCGCGTCGACCTTTCGTTTCCGGTCTGCGGGCAACAGTACGGCGAGCAGTGCGCTGCCGTTGGCGGTTTACGGCGGGCGGCCAAGCATTTGTTGGAAGTGGGGATGTTTTTCTTGCAATCCGGCATGGATTATAGTATAATTGCGGTGAAATCTTCGAAAACCGCTCAGCAGAGGCTGGGGCCTCGACTGCTCCGACGGTCGCACTACGAGCTGCGGTGCGCTCTGCTTCCGCTCCGGCGGTGCGGGCATTTTGCTTTGATTTTACAGGAAGCCGCGATCCCATCCGTGCCCCGCGGACTGCGTTTCCGTCGAACGTACATTACAGAAACAAAAGTGAGTTGACTTTCATGCCTACTTTTTTTGCGACTCTGACCGGAAAAGCGGTCATCACCTTTCTGATTTCCATGATTCCCGTCGTCGAGCTGCGCGGCGCGATCCCTTACGGCATTGCTTCGGGCGTTGAGCCGTGGCTTGCGTGTCTGCTCAGCGTGGTGGGCAACATGCTCCCCGTCCCGTTTATTCTTCTGTTCATTCGAAAAATTCTGCACTGGATGAAGCGCTATCCGCGCCTCGGACGCATCGCGCGCAAGCTGGAAGCCCGCGCCGAGCGCAAGAGCGGCACGGTGCGCAAGTCCGAGCTGATCGGTCTGTGCATTTTCGTCGCCCTTCCGCTGCCCGGCACGGGCGCATGGACGGGCGCGCTGATCGCCGCGCTGATGGAAATGCGGCTCAAGCGGGCGCTCCCCGCCATTTTCATCGGCGTTCTGACCGCCGCACTGATCGTCACACTTGTCATGGTTCTGGGCATTGAAGCGCTCAGCTTCCTGCTCGGCTGATATTTTCGGGGAGGGCTTTGGATGAAACGGCAGGACTACATTTCGTGGGATGAATATTTTATGGGCATTGCTCTGCTTGCCGCCATGCGCAGCAAGGACCCCAACACGCAGGTCGGCGCGTGCATCGTTTCGCCGGAGAATATCATCATTTCCACCGGCTATAACGGTCTGCCCAACGGGTGCAGCGACGACGAATTTCCGTGGGACGGGGCAAAGTACCCCTACGTCGTCCACGCGGAGCTGAACGCGATTTTGAACGCGGGCGGACGGATTCTGCGCGGGGCGCGGCTGTATGTGGCGCTGTTTCCCTGCAACGAGTGCGCCAAGGCGATCATCCAGAGCGGCATTTCCGAGATTCTCTACCTCTCGGACAAGTATGACGGCACGGAGATGAACCTCGCCTCGAAGCGGATGTTCAACGCCGCGGGCGTGCGTTACCGCCGTCTGCACACCGGCTTGAAGCAGCTCGGGCTGAATTTTGACGTCGAACGCTGAGCGTTCCGCGTCGGTTCTGTTAAAAATCGACTGTTTTTGCGGCGGGAAGCTGCATAAATCACGGAGAATTCCCGATTTTTTGAAAAATTCTTCTTTACTTTTTCGGGAACTTGTGTTATGATGTTACGGCTGACGGTTTCGTACAGCCACGTCCGCGCGCTCAGTTACGGGAGACCGCGCCGCAAGGCGCACGCCACCACCCTGACTTAGCCGACGGAGAAAATTTTGAAAGGTGGTATTTTACCATGATCCAGAAAGAAAAGAAAACCGCGATCATCGCCGAATATGCGACGCACGAGGGTGACACCGGCTCTCCCGAAGTCCAGATCGCCATCCTCACCGCTCGCATCAACGAGCTGACCGAGCATCTGCGTGAGCACAAGCACGACAACCACTCCCGCCG
>CAYRMX010000159.1:0-2793 GCA_964425295.1 uncultured Oscillospiraceae bacterium
CGGAAGTGCAATGGCACAGCCGACGCCGCCGCCGACCACGCAGACGCGCTTGACGCCCTCGGTCTCCGTGGCTCTGCCGAGCGGGCCGACGAAGTCATGGATGTAATCGCCCTCGTTGAGCGAGCCGAGCAGCTTGGTCGACAGACCGACCTTCTGGAAAATAATGCTGACCGTTCCCTTTTCGCGGTCATAGCCGGCGATGGTCAGCGGAACACGCTCGCCGTTTTCGTCGATGCGGAAAATGATGAACTGACCCGCCTTTGCCTTTTTGGCAACGAACGGCGCTTCGATCTCCAGAAGCGTGACCGAGGCGTTCAGCTCCTTCTTGCGAACAATTTTGAACATAGCATTCCATCCTTTCAGTGCAATAAATCAATCTTAATCATTATATCATATTCTGTCAAATTTTCAACTTACTTTGAAAGAAAATCCCCGTTTACGGGAATATTCCTGCGCGGAAGCTTTTTCCAGTCAAAGCATTCGACCAGTTCCCGCGCCGTTATGGTATCCGCGCGCGGCAAAAGCCCCGTCAGCGCGGCGAGCTTTCCCAGAAGCTCCGGGGCGGAAAGGGTCGTGCGCAGGTGCGCCATGTCCAGATCGAGGTCGCGCTTGCTCAGGCGTCTTCCGTCCGGCGCGGTCAGAAGTGGCAGATGGTAAAACCGCGGCGCGGTAAAGCCGAGCGTCTCATAGAGCCAGAGCTGGCGCGGCGTGGAATCGAGCAAATCACAGCCCCGCACGACCTCCGTCACGCCGCCGAGTGCGTCGTCACAGACGACGGCAAGCTGATAGGCATACACGCCGTCGGAGCGGCGGACGATGAAATCGCCGCATTCCTCGCGCAGACGCTCCCGCTGCGCGCCGAAAACGCCGTCGGTGAACGCGATCTCCCGATCGGGAACGCACACGCGCCACGCGGGCGTTCTCGTCTGCGCCGCGCGCTGTTCCTCCGTCAAATTCCGGCACGTTCCGGCATAGAGCAGCCGCCCGTCCGAGGCATGTGGCGCGGAAGCGGCATGCAGCTCGTTTCGCGTGCAGTAGCACGGATAGGTCGGAAGCTGCGCAAAATATCGGGCATAGACCGCCGCGCGCGTGCTCTGCTGCGGCATTTCCTCGTCCCAGTCCAGCCCAAGCCAGAGCAGATCGTCCCGCAGCGCGTCGGCATACTCCGTCCGGCTGCGCTCCGGATCGAGGTCTTCAATGCGCAGCAGGAGCTTGCCGCCCTGCGCGCGCACAGAGAGCCACGCCGTCAGCGCGGTGAACAGATTTCCCAAGTGCATCCGCCCGGAGGGGCTGGGTGCAAACCGTCCGACCGCCGTCATTGGTAAGCGAGGTTGAGGTCATCGAGGATGACCTGGTGCGTATAGGGGTTAAAATAGGTATTGATGAGGTCGAGGTATTCCCCGTCCCCGTCGATATAGACATAGACCTCGCCGAGGTAGTACGGAACGGTCGCCGTCATCAGATCGTCCACGCCGCACAACGCCACGGATTCTGCCAGCCAGATCAGCTCCCGCGCGCTCAGATCGGTCAGCATGCGGTCGGTGACGAGGGAAAGGGCGCGGAAATAACGGAAGAAGTATTTCGGTGACGACCACTGGTCGATCGCGGCGGAGACGAACCTCCGCTGCACGTTCACGCGCTCCAGATCCGCCATCGCATAGCCGGAGCGGAAGCGCACAAGCCCCATCGCCTGTCCGCCGTCAAGGGTCTGAAGCCCCTTTTGCAGATGAATGGAAAGCCCCTGCCATGGGTCGTCATAGTCCATGTCCATCGGCACGTCGAATTCCACGCCGCCGAAGAGGTCGACCAGCTCGACGAAGACCTCCATCTCGATGAGCACATAGCCGTCCGGACGGAAGCCGACGCAGTCCTCCACATAGCCCATGAGCGATTCCATCCCCTCCGTGCCGCCGCCGTTGACGCCGTAAGCGCCGTTGATCTTCTGCGGAGAATAGGTGCAGTTCACCCGCGTGTCGCGTGGAATGCTGAGCAAGCTGAGCCGACGTGTCTCGCGGTTGACGTTCAGGAGCATGAGCGTGTCCGTACGGTCGCCGGAGGCATCCGTGCCCGCAAGCAGGATGGTGCTGCTGCCGTCCTTGTGCGCCGCGAGCTGTGCCGTCGGCTGCTTGGCAAGGAAGTGCAGCGCTGCAAGCGTCACGATCACAAGCGCAAGCAGAATCAGAAGCAGCCGCAGCAAAAAGCGCCCAAAACGGTGCTTTTTCCGCTTGCGGCGGGGCGGCTCAGGCAGCGCTTCCTGCTCCCACACCTCCGGTTCTTCCCATTCCGGCTCGTCAAAGACCGGCTCGATTTCTTCATAGAGTCGGTCGGCAAATCCGCGCTCATAGGGGTCTGTATTTTTACGATAGCTGCTGTCGCCGTTTTGATACAGCGGACGCTTCGGATCGTAAGGATTCATGCAAATCACCGCCTTTTCCGATATTTTACAACATTTTTCGCGGAATGTAAATACCCCGCCAACGGCTGCATGTTACTAGCTTTCCTCGCAGCGGAGAAAAAATTTTCATAAATATCAAGATTGTAGTTGACAAATTGCCAAATTGCGGCTATTCTAGTAACGAACACAATATATTGTGTTCGTTCTTTGCGTTTTACACAAGATATTCACAAGTGATTTTGAATCAACGGAGGCGCGGAATGCGGATTGGAGGACTGCAAAAGCTGACATTACTGGACTTTCCCGGGAAAACCGCCTGCACGGTCTTCCTGCAGGGCTGCAATTTCCGCTGTCCGTTCTGTCACAATCCCTCGCTCATCTTCGGCACAGAGCCGATC
>CAYRMX010000160.1:0-2790 GCA_964425295.1 uncultured Oscillospiraceae bacterium
GTGTAATCAGCTCCTTCATCTGCTGAAATGTGATGATCATACGACACCTCCTGAAAATTGGATATTCCAACAATCTAATTGAAATATACATGAAAGAGCGCCGCTTGTCAAGAAAAATATGGGAATGCTTTGAGGACGTTTGGATGTTAATATCTATTTTTCTTGGTTTTTCCAATAACTTTTTAAAAAAACAATATTGACATTTGGTATTTGCAATGATAGGATAGGGACAGATGAAAGCTTTTCATCGTTCAGCGAAAAGGAGCGTGAAGCAATGTGGAAACACCCATCTTGGAAATGCGCGGAATCTGCAAGGCCTTTCCAGGTGTGCTGGCCTTGAATGAAGCGCACCTGCATGTCTCAAGGGGCGAGATTATGGCACTGGTGGGAGAAAATGGCGCTGGGAAGAGCACTTTGATGAAGGTTCTCACCGGTGTTTACCAGCGGGATTCCGGGCAGGTGCTCTATCAAGGACGCAGTGTCTCCTATGCCAACACAAGGCAGGCATTGCACGATGGCATTGCGATTATACATCAGGAGCTGACACTGATTCCCCAGATGACCGTCTATGAAAACATTTTTCTTGGGCGGGAGGAGAAAACCCGCTGCGGCGGCATCGACAGAAAAAAGATGCGGGAAACAAGCCGGACGCTGCTTGAACAGTTGCATATTGATCTTGACCCGGACAGCGTGGTAGGAACCCTCTCCATCGCGCAGCAGCAGATGGTTGAAATTGCAAAAGTACTGCTCTATGATGCGAAGGTAATTGTGATGGACGAACCAACCGACGCACTGCCGGATGAGGAGGTTGACAGCCTGTTTGCGGTTTTACGGAAGCTGCGGCAGCAGAAAAAGGCAATTATTTACATTTCCCACCGGCTTAAGGAGATTTTTGAAATCTGCGACAGTGTAACGGTGATGCGGGACGGCGCATTTGTTGCCTGCAGGCCGGTCACGCAGATGGATAATGACACCCTTGTGGAAATGATGGTTGGCAGAACGCTGGATGATCAATTTCCACACGTCGAGCAGTTGCGCGGCGCAAAGGTGCTGGAGGTTAAAAATCTCGGCAATCACCTGGTTAAGGATGTTTCCTTTGAGGCATATTCCGGCGAAATTGTCGGCATTGTCGGACTGGTGGGAGCGGGGAGAACAGAGCTGGCACAGACGATTTACGGCGCCTGGCCGCACACATCAGGCTCGGTCAGCGTCAACGGTGCGACGGTTCCGGGCGGTTCGATTAAGCAGGCAATCCGTCATGGCATTTACTACATGACGGAAGACCGCAAGCAGAATGGACTGGTTCTGCTGCAAAGTGTTCGGAAGAACATGACACTTTCCTCTCTCAGAAAAATCAGCACGGCCGGGCATATTCACAATCGGCAGGAGAAAAAGCTCGTGGAAGAATACCGCGAACGAATCCGCGTAAAAACACCAAGCATTCATCAACCGGTGCGAAATCTCTCCGGAGGTAACCAGCAAAAGGTCATTCTTGCCAAAGCACTGCTCACGCAGCCGGAGGTCCTGATTCTGGATGAACCGACCCGGGGGATTGACGTTGGAGCGAAGAAGGAAATCTACACCCTGATCAACGAACTCAAGTGCAGGGGAAAGGCAATCATTATCATTTCCTCTGAAATGCCGGAGATCCTCGGAATGAGCGACCGCATTGTAGTGATGCATGAGGGGCGGATTAAGGGCGAGCTGTCCCGCGCGGAAGCAACGCAGGAAAAAATTATGCGAACCATACTATATTAATTGAGGTGGAAAAGAATGCGTCTTTCAAAAAACAGAGTTCTGATTTTTCTGGAACGATTAAAAATGTTCCTTCTGCTGATTGTAGTCTGGGGCGTGCTGGGCATCATTGAGCCGAAATTCCTCGCACTGAGTAACACGGCGAATATTTTTAAGCAAATTGCGACGAACGCGATTCTCGCAGCGGGCATGAGCTTTGTCATTCTGACGGGTGGCATTGACATTTCCGTCGGAGCGACGCTGGCACTTGTCGGTGCAATCTCTGTGAGCCTGATTGCATCCGGCCTGCATATCGTGCTTGTGCTGCTGATTTCGCTTGCGCTGGGCGCTCTGGTTGGAATGTTTAATGGTGTGTTTATTGCACGCTTCCGGTTGCAGCCGATGATTGTCACACTGGCAACCATGTCCATCTGCCGCGGCCTGACCTATATTTACACAAAGGGTTCCCCGATTACGCTGAAAACGGCGCTTACAAGCGGTGCAATCTACAAATGGATTGGCAGCGGAACGATATTCGGAGTGATTCCTTTCCCGCTGGTGCTGGTGATTGTGATTTATGCTGTTTCCTACTATATTTTGAACCAGACGGCATTTGGCAGACGTGTTTATGCAGTTGGTGGAAACGAGGATGCGGCGCACCTGTCAGGCATCAATACGGTCTGGACGAAAATCCTTTCCTATGTAATCTGCGGCATCATGGCTGGCATTGCGGCAATTATAATTTCTGCACGCGTGTCCTCTGCCCAGCCCAACGCGGGCGAAAGCTATGAAATGGACGCAATTGCCGCCGTTGTCATCGGTGGTACCTCCCTGCGCGGTGGCGAGGGTCGTGTGCTTTACACGATTATCGGCGCATTGATCATTGGTATGCTGAATAATTTCCTGAATCTGGTGGGAGTGGACAGCTATTATCAGATTGTGGTCAAAGGTGTTGTGATCCTCGTTGCGGTTCTTGCGGACGCAAAGACGGAAAAGTCTTGGGTCAATAAAAAATAACTAAAGGAGAAACTGAAATGGAAAAACTGTTCGCTATTC
>CAYRMX010000161.1:0-2761 GCA_964425295.1 uncultured Oscillospiraceae bacterium
CCGCGCGCGATGGTCAGGTCCACGGCGAAGTTCTCCTCCGGCACGCCGAACGCGGAAAGATAGCGCACGACGGTTGTCAGCTCGTCCAGTCCCATATCAAACGTCTCGTTTTGCCCGCGGTAGCGTTCGAGCGAGGCGAGCACCTCGTTGTTCGTGCCGCGTGCGGAGATGAAGCGCAGAATTTCGTCCGCCTTACCGCTGTCCACGCCGAGCGTTTCGACGAGGGAGGCACGCACTTTTTCCGCGCCGATCTTGTCGAGCTTGTCGACGGTGCGCATGATGTCGGCGGACTGCTCCGTCAGACCCAGAATGGCGTAAAAGCCGTTGAGAATCTTGCGGTTGTTGACGCTGATGCAGAAGCGGCGCATGCCGAAGGTCGAGAAGACCTTGTAAATGATTGACGGAATTTCCGCCTCGTTGATGATACTCAGCTTGCCGTCGCCGATGATGTCGATGTCCGCCTGATAGAATTCGCGGAAGCGGCCGCGCTGGGCGCGCTCGCCGCGGTAGACCTTGCCGATGGCATAGCGACGGAACGGGAACGCCAGCTCATTTTCATGCAGCGCGACGTATTTTGCCAGCGGAACGGTCTGGTCGAAGCGGAGCGCAAG
Source organism: uncultured Oscillospiraceae bacterium (assembly GCA_964425295.1). Classification (GTDB taxonomy): domain Bacteria; phylum Bacillota; class Clostridia; order Oscillospirales; family Oscillospiraceae; genus JAZOXB01. Next base: position 612 of record CAYRMX010000161.1, read on the forward strand.
GTCGGAATCACCCTTTTGAAAGCGATAGATCTGCTTTTCCGTTTCGCCGCCGCCCTTGGCGAGCAGCACCTCCGCCGATTCGATGGTCGGCGTGTCAATGGGCGTGAAGCCGTAGAGCGCAAAGGAGCTGCGCAGGATTTCCAGCATCCGTTCCAGCTTCTGCTGCGGCGCGGGTAGCAGCTCCATGAAGCCGGAAAGTGTGCGGGGCTTTAACTTTTCCATATCGTTCTTCCTTAATTTATATAATGTTCGGCTCAGCCGAAAATCAGCTCATCGAGGCTGTAGAAGCCGGCGGGCTTTTGCACCAGCGCTTCGGCGGCGCGCAGCGCACCCGTGACGAAGATCTTGCGGCTGCTTGCCTTGTGCGTGAATTCCAGCGACTCGTCCTCGCCGAAGAAATGCACCGCGTGTTCTCCGGCGACCGTGCCGCCGCGCAGGGAAAAGACGCCGATCTCGTTTTTGCCGCGTTTGCCGCAAAGACCCTCGCGGCCGTGAACCACCAGCGCTTCGCCCTGCGGGTCAAGCTCCTGAAGAAGCAGCTTTGCCGTGCCGCTGGGGGCGTCGACCTTCTGGTTGTGATGCAGCTCAACAAGCTCCTTGTCCCATTCGCGAAGCACCGGCGCATATTCGCGCAGCATGCGGCGCAGGACGGCAATGCCCGTGCTGTAATTCGCCGTCCAGATCACGGGGACGAGGGCGGAGAGCTCATGGAGCACCGCATGATCCGGCTCGGTCAGTCCGGTCGTGCCGCTGAGAAGCGGCGTTTTTGTCCGACGGATATAGGAAGCGAGCTGCGGCAGCGCGCCCACGCCGGAAAAGTCGATGCAGACGTCGGCTTTCGGCGCGGTTTCATACGCCTCCGGCGTCGTCACGTCGGCGTGACCGACGACCTCCCAGCCGCGCGCAAGCGCCATTTCCTCGAGCATTTTGCCCATTTTTCCGTAGCCACTGAGAAATACCCGCATCTTATGCCTCCTCCTGCACGGGAAGCCCCGCCGCGCGCATGATGCTCGCGAGCTGTGCGCGGTGCTCCGGTGCCATCGGGTACATCGGCATGCGGAAACTGCCCGCACGCAGACCCATGAGGTTCATCGCTTCCTTGACGGGGATGGGGTTGACCTCCATGAACAGCGCGTTGATGAGGTCGAGGCAGCGAAGCTGCTCCTTGAGCGCCTTTTCATGGCGTCCTTCGAGGTAGTCGACGACCATATCGTGAACCTCGCGGGGCATGATGTTCGCCCAGACGGAGATGACGCCCGATGCGCCGACCGACAGCAGCGGGATGGTGATGTCATCGTTGCCGCAGTACATGACGAAGTCGTCGGACAGGTCGCGGGCGATCTTCATGGCATAGCTCATATCGCCGCTGGCTTCCTTGATGCCCATGATGTTCGGATGCGACGCCAGACGGTGAACGACCTCGGGCGAAATCTTGCAGCCGGTGCGTCCGGGAACGTTATAGAGGATGATCGGCGCAGAAGCTGCCTCGGCGGAGGCCATGAAGTGGCGGTACATGCCCTCCTCGTTGGTCTTGACGTAGTACGGGCTGATGCACAGCAGGGCGGCAGCGCCCATGTCGGCATAGATCACGCTTTTCTCCTTCTGCATTTCGGTGGAGTTCGAGCCGGAGCCGGCGATGACCGGGACGCGCCCGTTCGTCTGATCCAGCACACATTGCAGGGTCTTGATGTCTTCCTCGAGCGTGGTCGAAGCGGTCTCGCCGGTCGTGCCGAGGGCGAGAATGGCGTCCGTGCCGTTGGCGACGTGCCAGTCGACCAGCTCGCGCAGGCGACCGAAGTCGACCGAGCCGTCTTGGTTGAACGGCGTGACCAGCGCGACGATGGAGCCGGTGATCTTTTTCATGAAACATACCTCCTGTTCAAGTCCGAAAAGAGCGGGGAATGCGGAGCGGTGTCCGCACCTATTTTTTCAAATAAAGAATAGCATTTTTTTCACAAAAATGCAAGGGCTTTTCCGTTCTGCGCGGCGGTTCCTGAAAAATCGTGAAAAATGAAAAAAACAGTTGACAAATTCTGCTTTTTCAAGTAAAATAATTTGGCTTGTGAATACAAGCATCCTTGCTGCCGGCGCGACCGGCGGCCAAAAGTCCAAAAGGAGGTGCAAACAACAATGGCTAAGATTTCCGGCAA
>CAYRMX010000162.1:0-2735 GCA_964425295.1 uncultured Oscillospiraceae bacterium
CGGTGGTCGTTTCGGGGTTGCCGTACATGACGCCGATCTTCATGCGGAGCTGGTTGATGAAGATGACGATGCAGTTGGTCTTGGCGACCGTGCCTGCCAGCTTGCGCAGCGCCTGCGACATCAGGCGAGCCTGCAAGCCGACGAATGCGTCACCCATTTCGCCCTCGATCTCGGCGCGCGGCGTCAGCGCGGCGACGGAGTCGACGACGACCACGTCGATCGCGCCGGAGCGCACCAGTGCCTCGGTGATGTCGAGCGCCTGTTCTCCGGTGTCCGGCTGAGAAACGAGCATGGAGTCGATGTCCACGCCGATAGCCGCGGCATAAACCGGGTCGAGCGCATGCTCGGCGTCCACGAACGCGACCTCGCCGCCGCGCTTCTGCGCTTCCGCCAAAACATGCAGCGCCAGCGTCGTCTTACCGGAGGATTCCGGGCCGTAGATCTCGACGATTCTGCCGCGGGGCAGACCGCCGATGCCGAGCGCGGCGTCCAGCGCAAGTGAGCCGGTGGGGATGGCGTCCACGTTCATCTCCGGGCGGTCGCCCAGACGCATGACCGCGCCCTTGCCGTAATTTTTCTCGATCTGATGCAGCGCGGTGGCAAGCGCTTTCTGCTTATCCTCCGCGGGTGCGGGTGCTTCATAAGCCGGTTTCTTCTGTGCCATAGTCAGCCTTCCTCTCTCTTTTGGGCGAGCACTGCCCGTGTAATATCGCCGGTGTCCTTGCGCAGCTCCGTGATCTCGTAGCCGCCGCGTTTGAGCAGTCTGCAAACGGCGTCCTCCTGCCCCATGCCGAATTCGAAGCAGAGGTAGCCGCCCGCCGCAAGCACGGGCGTGAAATTCTTGATAATCGCGCGATAAAAATCCAGACCGTCCTCGCCGCCGTCGAGCGCCAGATGCGGCTCAAAGTCGCGAACGGAGGGGTCAAGCCGCTCCATTTCCGCCGTCGTCACATACGGCGGGTTGGCAACGATCATGTCAAACGTCCCCAAAAACTCCTGCGCCGGCTTGCGCACGTCGATGGGAATGCACGTTACGCGCCCGGCAAGGCGCTGATTGAGCATGTTCCGCCGCGCCACGCGCAGCGCCGCCGGAGAAATGTCGGCAAGCGTCACCCGCGCATCGCGCACGCGCTTTGCGATTGCAAGCCCGATGCAGCCGCTTCCCGTACACAGGTCGAGAATGCGCGGATTCTGTTCCAGAAACAGCGCCTTTTTGATCGCCAGCTCCGTCACGGCCATCGTGTCGTCGCGCGGAATGAGCACGTCGGGCGTGACAACGAGCGTCATGTCGTAAAAATCCCATTCGCCGAGGATGTAGGGCATGGGCTCGCCCTTGAGATAGCGGTTCACGAACGATTCCGTCAGCGCACAGATCTCCTCCGAGGCGTAAAGCTCGCGATCGGCGATCATCTGCTCCGCCGTTTTGCCCGACGCGGCACAGACCAGCTCGCGGGCGACGTTGGAGGCATTCGTCCCCTCCGTCGGCAGCAGCGTGCGGCGCGCGTCGAGATAAAGATCGGCGTATTTTTTTACCATTTGTCCGCGCCCTCCTTTTCCGGTAGCACCTGCATCAGCGCCTCGATGCCGACCTCGATCATGGAGTCGTCCGGCTCGTTGGTGGTCAGGTATTGCAGCCACATTCCGGGCGCGGAGAGCGCCCGCGTCAGGCGGTTGTCGTACCGACCGACAAGGCGGTTGAATTCATAGCTGATTCCGACGACGATCGGCAGAAGCAGCAGCTTGAGCACCACGCGCACCAGCGCATTGAGAATACCGGAGGAAAACACCGGCGTGATCGGGCGCAGCAGCACAGACGCGACCGAGAACACCAGAATGGAAACGATGATGACGACGAACAGGAAGCTCGTCCCGCAGCGCGGGTGCAGACGGGTCTGTCTGCGGACGTTTTCGACTGTCAGTGGCAGCCGCGCCTCATAACAGCGGATAGTCTTGTGCTCCGCGCCGTGGTAGGAAAAGACACGTTTCATGTCCTTCATCCGCGAACAGAGGAACATATATGCCAAGAAAATGGCAATGCGCACCACGCCCTCGATCAGGTTGCGCACCAGCTCGTTGTCCGTGATCCAGCGGTTGATGACCGAGCCGATGATCGACGGAAGCACGAAAAACAGCCCGACGGACATCGCGATGCCCAGCGCGACGGTCAGCGTGATGAGGACGTTCTGCGCCTTTTCCGACGACAGCTTTCGATCGAGCCATGCGCCGAATTTCGACTGCTCCTGCGGCGTTTCGTCCTCGTCATCGGCAAAGACGTCCGCCGAATACATCAGCGCGCTCACGCCCGTCTTCATCGACGCGCAAAAGCTGAAAATTCCGCGGATAAAGGGGATTTTCTTCAAAGAAAAGCCCTCGGACAGCTTGCGGGGCGTCACTTTTGTGCGAATGCCGTCCTTGGTGCGGACGACGGTGGCGCATTTTTCCGGTCCAAGCATCATGATGCCCTCGATGAGCGCCTGACCGCCGATCATGGTCTTAAATTTTTCGTTGGATTTTTCTGCCATAGTGTTCTCCGTTCTGATTCAAATTCCCGGCAATCGATCATCCGGGAAACCCGCAGGCGATTCAGGGGTTCGCATACCCCTCCGCAAGCGGGAGACGTATTGTCACAAGAGTGCCGCCGCCGACGGCGTTGGCGATCTCCAGCGTGCCGTTGTGCATCGTCACGATCTCCTCGCACACCGCCAGCCCGATGCCGCTTCCGCGTGCCTTGGAGC
>CAYRMX010000163.1:0-2724 GCA_964425295.1 uncultured Oscillospiraceae bacterium
GTCGGCAAGCTCTATGAGCTGATCAATTACGTCGCCAACCAGAGCGCGCTGCGCGTCACGACCGGCATGCTCAACAACGTCCTCGAGGACGCGACGGCGCGCGTGCAGCCGCCGACAGACAAGGGTCGCCGGCTGAAGATCTACTATATGACGCAGGTCGGCGTGAAGCCGCCGCATTTCGTCATTTTCTGCAACGACGCCCGCCTGTTCCACTTCTCCTATCAGCGCTATCTGGAAAATCAGATTCGCGCCGTCTTCGGGCTGGAGGGCACGCCTGTGCGCATCACTATCCGCCAAAAGGGCGACAAGGAGGACGGATAATGCGAATGCTTGCCTGTGCGCTGCTGGGCTTTCTGTTCGGCGGCTTGAACGGCGCGATCATGATCTCGCGGGCGAAAATGCACGAAGACGTGCGCTCAAAGGGCAGCGGCAACGCCGGAATGACCAATTTTCTGCGCAGCTACGGCGGCTGGACAACACTGCTGGTCGTGGCGATCGACTTCGGCAAGGCGGTCGCCGCCATGCTCTTGGCGACGCTGATTCTCCCACAGAACCCGGTGCTTGCGAAGATGGTCACGGGCTTGGCCGTGCAGGTCGGGCATGTGTTTCCGATCTATTTCGGCTTCCGCGGCGGCAAGGGTATCCTTTGCAGCGGCGCGGTCGCCCTGATGATGGACTGGCGCTTCGCCATCACGGGGCTTCCCCTGTTTCTGCTGATTTTCTTCCTGACGCGCTATGTCTCGCTGGCGTCGGTCATCACGATGCTGGCGCTGATACCGCTCTACATTCTCTTTTTTCCGAACCAGCCGTGGATCTGGGCGTTGGCGGCGGCAATGACGGCACTTTCCGTCTTCATGCACCGCAGCAACATCCGGCGTCTGCTGCGCGGCGAGGAGCGGAAGACCTATTTCCACAAATCCAAGAACGAGTGAGGAATCTGCCATGAAAATTTTAGTCGCAGGCAGCGGCGGCTGGGGCACGGCGCTGGCGCTTCTGCTGCTTCGCAACGGTCACGACGTAACGCTCTGGTCTTACAGCGCGCAGGAAAGCCGCTCTCTGGCGGAAACGCTGGAAAATCCGTTTCTGCCCGGCGTTGCGCTCTCCGCCGAGCTGCATTTTACCGCCGACGCCTCCGACGCGCAGGGCAAAGACATGGTCGTCTTTGCCACACCGTCCTTTGCCGTCCGTCAGACGGCAAAGACCTTCGCGCCGTATCTCGCAGGCGCGCTGCTCGTCTCCGTGACCAAGGGCATTGAGGCGGAAACGGGCTGCCGCATGTCGGAGATCATCGCGCAGGAAACGGGCATGCAGGTCGTCGCCCTTTCCGGTCCCTCGCATGCCGAGGAGGTCAGCCGCGGCATTCCCACCGGCGTGGTCGCCGCCTGTGAAGACCGCGACGCAGCGGAACGCGTTCAGAACGCCTTTATGTGTGAGCGTCTGCGGGTCTATACCAGCCCGGACGCTGTCGGCGTCGAGCTGGGCGCGGCGCACAAAAACGTGATCGCCCTCTGCGCCGGCGTGTGCGACGGCATGGGCTGCGGCGACAACACCAAGGCGCTGCTGATGACGCGCGGCCTTGCCGAGCTGGCGCGGCTGGGCATGGCACTCGGCGCGCAGCGCGAGACGTTTGCCGGACTTGCCGGCGTGGGCGATCTGATCGTCACCTGCACCTCGATGCACTCGCGCAACCGCCGCGCGGGCATTCTGATTGGGCAGGGCGTTCCCGTACAGGACGCAATGAAGCAGGTCGGCGCCGTCGTCGAGGGCTATTTTGCCGCCCGTTCGGCATGGGAGCTGGCGCAGAAGCACGGCGTCGAAATGCCGATCACCGAGGCGGCTTATGACGTGCTCTATCGCGGTCGCGACGCACGCGAGGTCATCGAACGCCTGATGGCGCGCAAGAAGACCAGCGAGCAGGAAAACGCCGAATGGGCACGGTGAGCGCATGCAGAAGAAGAAAGAGCTGCTCCGTTCGCTGAAATTCCTGCTGTTTTCCGTCTCGGCGGGCGTGATCCAGATTTTGACGTTCACGCTGCTCAATGAGCTTGCGCGTTTTCCCTACTGGCTGAGTTATCTGCTGGCGCTGACGCTCTCGGTCGTCTGGAATTTCACGCTCAATCGACGTTACACCTTTCAATCCGCAAGCAACGTCCCGGTCGCCATGCTCAAGGTCGCGGCGTTTTATCTGGTCTTCACCCCTGCCTCGACTTGGCTGGAGCACGTTCTGACCGGAGACCTCGGCCGGAACGAATACCTCGTCACTGCCGTCAACATGGTTCTCAATTTCATCCTCGAATTTCTTTACGACCGTTTTTTCGTCTTCCGCAACACGCTCGACACCAACGATCTGGCAGGAAAATCGAACTGAAAAAAGCGGAGCAGTCTTACGACTGCTCCGCTTTATATAATCAGAAATTTGTTGGCGAAGCCGACACCACAACGATTCACTATTCACTCATCGCAAGCGCGGCGATGACAGGCGCAACACGAAAAAGAGACGCTCTTTGAGCGTCTCTTTTGGTTGCGGTTTATTGAAAACTCAGCCGTTCTCGCGCATCTTTGCGAAGCATTCGCTGCAATAGACGGGACGGTCGGTCTTCGGCTCAAACGGAACGCGAGCCTCGCCGCCGCAGTTTGCGCAGACAGCAGTGAAGTATTCCTTCGGGCCACGGGCAGCATTCTTGCGGGCGTCACGGCAGGCCTTGCAGCGCTGGGGCTCATTCT
>CAYRMX010000164.1:0-2684 GCA_964425295.1 uncultured Oscillospiraceae bacterium
GTCAGAAGGTGCAGCAGCTCCAATATCTCTTAAATGTCATTGCGCAATATATCAGCGCCGTCCCCTCCGTCGCGCCCGATGGCATCTTTGGCACGCGGACGCAGAATGCCGTCGTGTCCTATCAGCGTTTTGCGGGTTTGACGCCGGACGGCATCGTCGGCCCGGCAACGTGGAACTCCCTGTATAACCGTGCTTCGTCTTTCATCGACGTTGTAACGACGGGAAGCTTCCAGTATCCCGGCCAGCCGCTGCGACTGGGCAACACGGATTTTTAAGGAGGTCTGCTTATGAGCTTTGCAAACTGGCCGGAAAATGCCCCCATTCATGAGTTACAGGTGCTCCTGCGCACGGTTGCGCGCGAAAGCGAATTGAAGGTGGACGGCATTTTCGGAGAAGAAACCGAGGCCGCGCTGAAGAAATTCCAGAAAACACAGGGCATGGCCGTGACAGGCGTGGCCGACGAGGAAACCTGGAACGCACTGCGTGATGCCTACGCCGTTGCGCGTGTCGTTCAGGGGCCGGCCGAACCGCTGCGCCTTGTTTTGCAGCCCGGGCAGGTCATACAAAAAGGCTCTGCCAATCTGCATCTGCCTCTGATGCAGGCGATGCTGTTTGCACTTGGGCGGCTGCTCATTGAGGTACCGCCGGTACGCATGACCGGAATTCTGGACGAACAAACGCAGCAGGCCGTCCGCTGGCTTCAGGCGCTGGCTGGGCTGGAAATCACCGGCGAAATCGACAAGCGCACCTGGCGCGCACTGGCGCGCCAGTACCGTCTGACCGTGGGTGACGGCTCCGGCAGCTTCCCCGTGCGCAGCCAGTAAAAAAGCGCTCCCGCGAGGGAGCGCAAATTTTGTCTTTATTCTTCCTTTTCCAGCGCAATGCAGCGCACGGTGAAGCGCGTGCGGCCGCCATAGGTGCAGGTGAACAGGCTCAGCGGCCAGTCGCCGGACTGGAGCCGCTCTGTTTCGGTTGGCTGGAGGGTTTCCAGCTCCGCCACTTCGTAGTAAAACACATGGCCATCCATGTCCGTAAAGCTAAGGCTGTCGCCTATGCTGAGCTCCTTGAGATTGCCAAAATGCGACGCATAATTGTGGCCGCAGAGGACAAGATTGCCCCGATAGGCCGTTCCGGAGAAGCGGCAGGGCGCATTCTCCAGCGCATCATAGCTCCACCGGTTAATGATGGGCAGCTCCAGCTCAAGCGCGGGAATGGAGAGCAGCCCCACATACTCCACGCCGTCGAGCGTTTCAATGGGCATTTCCATGTCAGGATTGCGGACATAATCCGGCAGTTGCGGCTGGGTAACCAGCGGCGTTTCCTCGGGCGTCTGCGGAGGCTGGGCCTCCTCGTCGCGTCTGGCCGTAAGCTGTTCGGCAAGCTGCTGTGCCGCTACCCCGGCGCGCGCACCGGCCTGACGGCTCTCGCGGGCATTATAAAGGGACAGCCCCCCCGCCGCCAGAAGCAGCAACGCGCCAAGAAGAATGCAGACTGTGCCCCTATGCTTCATAGCTTCTGCCTTTCCAGCGCAGCAGGCCAATGAGAATCAGGAGCACACCGGCACAGGCCAGCACGGGCACCGGCCACCGGAGCTGCCCCGTCTGCGGCAGGTTGGGCGTTGTGGGGGTGCTGGGATTGCCGGGGTTACTGGGATTGCTCGGGTTACTGGGAGAATCGGTTTTGTTGCAGGTGTTGGTGATGGTAAAGGCATAGCCCTCCTGCGTAATCACGGGGGTGGCATAGCCGCCCGGCTGCTGCTCTGTAACCGTCCATTTGTGGTTGGTATCCAGATTCTCCCAGGTATACTTCCAGCGGCCGTTTTGCGGCAGTGTGATGGTTTCGTAGACCTTGCCGTCGCGCAAAAGCGAAATTGTAATGCTCTTCGGGCGTTGACTTTCATGGCAGCTATCCTTCCAGATTTTTAAAACGGAGAGGTCGGTGGTCAGCTTGTTCTGCTCGGCTTTGGCATTGGCCGCAACCGAATAACTCCAGGTATCTTTCTCCGTTTCCTCCGGCAGAAGGACAAAGAAGGGCGCCGTTGTGTAAACATAGTTCCCCTGCTCCACGCCCTGCGCAATGATCAGATAGAGCCCAAGAGGCAAATCGGAGAATTTGGCAACGCCGGTTTTGTCGCTTTTGGCCTTTGCCTGCGGCGTCAGCTTGTTGTTGAGGATGATGAAGCGTTCGAGCTTTTCCGCAAGCTCCTGCCAGGCCACATCGTCCTTGCCACGGATGTCCAGCTCGTCGGCATAGGAGGTATAGGCCGTGGTAACGGTCAGCGTACCGTCCTGCGCCACGGTGGAAATGCGGTAGGCCTGAAATTCCATGCCCACAATTGCCGTTTTTCCGTGCTCGGCGTGGATGGTCAGGCTGGCTTTTTTACTCAGATCAATCGTGCCGGATGCAAGAACAGCCGAGGCCAAAAGCAGCGCGCACAGGAGCAAAAGCGCCGCGCGTTGGATGGTTTTCAAAATCTTCTCCCTCCCCGAAAACGTTTGATGAAGCGCGTTGGCACAAGCCAGAGCAGCAGCATAGCCGCCGCCAGGATCGGCGCAACGGTCAGGGGTTCCAGTTGTGTCGCATCCGCCGTGACGCGGATGGCAGTTGACGCAGCAAGGTTATCAATGCGATGGCCACGCACCAGCAACCGGTGCGAATTGATGCCATAAGGCGTGCAGGTGATC
>CAYRMX010000165.1:0-2669 GCA_964425295.1 uncultured Oscillospiraceae bacterium
AACGTCTCATTCCACCGATTCATTCTTTGTCCAGTTTTCAGGGTATATCCCCTGAGGCTGTCGGGTAAGGGAAATGCCAAACCCCGATGGTACAATTGAAAACGCGTTTGAAGAACAGAATTTCCCCAACGAATTTTGTTCGAGTTGGTGTTGATTGCGGTGAGGGTCCACCTGTTCCCATCCCGAACACAGAAGTTAAGCTCACCTGCGCCGACAATACTTGGCGGGCGACTGCCCGGGAAGATAGGTAACGCCAACATCGACCTCCACGTTTCCGTGGAGGTCATTTTTTATGTTTTCAGCGGAATATGCCGATTTCAGCACGATTTTTGTCCGAATTCGGCGGGTCTGCGGGCGGATTGCAGAATTCCTGTTGCGTGGGGTCGCATTTTGTGGTATCATAACTCCGTATGGTACGGTCGTGCGGCGCGCCGCCGACCCTGATCGCGCAACATTTTTCCTGTCGGAGGTGTCGCTATGCCGGAGATTCCCCTTTATATCGGCGGTACAGCTTTGCCGCTGCTTATTTTGCTGGTCGCCAGCGCTGCATTTGCCGCGCTGAGTGTTTCTGTCTACTTTTCGGCGCTCCGCCCGCGCAAGGGGACGATCGAATGGATCGCCCGCATCGATAAACCGCTTTTTTCCGCCCCGAGGATCAGCCGCTTGCAGCGCGCCGACGCTGTTTGCGCACCGATTGCTGTGCTCTGTGCCGTCGGGCTGGCGCTTGCAGACGCTTTGCTGCGTCTGCCCGCGCTGACGTGGCGGGACATCCTGCAAACCGTCATTCCCGTCTCCGTTTTCGCGCTCGGCGTCTACTTTCTGCTCCGCTGTTTGTTCGGGAAGTCACTTCCTGCATTTTGCGGCGCGGTGTCTGCGGCGCTTTTGCAGGGTGCCGCCCCATCCGACGCGGCGGTGTGTGCGGCGCTGGCGCTGCTCTATTGCTGGATGTGCGCGCCCGCGGATCGTCCGACGCTTCCGCGCGGACTCTGGCTGATCGGATCAGTGCTCTTTCTCACCTGCGCGCAGCTCCTGCGCCCACAGACAGCGTGGCTGTTGCCCGCTTGGCTCGGCGCTTACGTTTTCGCGCAAATCGTTCGCTGGCGCAATGGCGACCCCGATCGGCGCGGAGGGCGTCTGATGCTGTCCGTTTTCCTGACGATGCTTTTGTGCGCGCTGATGACGGTGGCGCTAATGGCTGCCGACGCGAACCTCTCCGGACGCATGACGGGTGGATTTAACGTTCTGCGCTCGCTGCGCTTTTACCGCACGCTGTTTCCCGCGCTCGCCGAGCGCTTCGCGCAGCTCCTCGTTCTCCCCACTGCTGCGCTTTGGACGGAGCTGCCCCTCAGTGACGTGTTCCTGCTGCTTTGCGGCGCGGCGGCGACCGTTTGCGCCATCCACGGCGCTGTACGCCAGCGCGAATGCCGCTGCATTCTGCTGACGGCGCTGTTGCTCGTCTTTGCTGTGCTTTGGGTGCTCGGTGGGACGTATCTGATGACGCTTCCGTGCATTCTCCTGCTCGGCTGGATGTGGAAAATCTGTGCCGAACGCGGGCATACTTATTTTGTCATTTTGTTTCCCGCCGCAGTCATTTCGCTCTACGGCGCGATCATATTCATTGGCTAGGAGGATTTTTTATGAAGATTGCAGTTGCCTGTGACCACGGCGGTCTGACCCTCAAGAACAAAATCAGTGAGCACCTGCGCGAGCAGGGGCATGAAGTGCAGGATTTCGGCACATATACCCGCGAAAGCTGCGATTATTCCGACTTTGCCGCGCCTGCGGCACGCGCTGTCGCCTCGGGCGAATGTGAGCGCGGCATTCTGGTTTGCACGACCGGTATCGGCATGTCCATCGCGGCGAACAAAATTCGCGGCATCCGCTGCGCTCTGCTGTCGGACACGATCTCGGCAAGCCTCACCCGCCGCCACAACGATACGAACATGATGGCGCTCGGGCAGGGGGTCGTCGGCGAAATGCTGGCGCTCGAAATTGTCGATATCTGGATGCGCACCGAGGCCGAGGGCGGTCGCCATCAGCGCCGCGTCAATAAAACAATGGCGCTCGAAAGCGAAAATTGATAAACGAAGAAAACCGCAGTGACGTCCGTTGGACGTCACTGCGATTTTGTTTGCCGATATATTCGGTTGCGGTGCCGCTCACTCGCGCGGTGTGGCGGCGGTATAGGCGGCGACGAGCTGTTCGGCGGCGCGGAGAGGGTTCTCGCCTGCGGGAAGATTCAGCGTCAGAGTCGGTTTTTCCGCTTTCGGTGAGAGAAACAGCCGCTTTTGGTACTTGCTGCACAGCGCCGCGACGGCTTCAAAGTCGAAGCTCGTGAGCGTGAAGAGAATCGTGCGTCCCTTTTGCGTGATGTCCGAAATGCCCGCAGCCGCCGCCCGCGCACGCAGCAACGCGATGGCGATCAGGTTCATCGCGCCCTTGGGCGGGTCGCCGTAGCGGTCGACGACCTCGTCGAGCAGCTCATCGGCGTCCTCCTGCGAGCGGATGGCTGCCATGCGGCGGTAGATGTCCATGCGCTGCTCGCCGGAGGCGATGTAGTCTTTGTCGATGTTGGCGGTGACGTCGAGGTCGGCGGTGCAATTGACCTCCTGCACGGTCGGCTCGCCCCGCTCCTCCAAAACGGCTTCCTCGAGCAGCTTGAGATACAG
>CAYRMX010000166.1:0-2652 GCA_964425295.1 uncultured Oscillospiraceae bacterium
GTGCTCAAGCTGATGCGTCGCACCGGCTTTGATGTTGAAGCGCTGGCGTTCTTCCTGTGTACGATCGGGCTGGCGGTCATTGCCACCGCCGCGCCGTCTTCGATCTTCAAACAGCTCGTGTGCATCTTCGGCGGTATCGTGATCTATCTGATCGTCTCATGGTCGCTGCGCGACCTCAGCCGCGCGAAAAAATTCCGCTATCTGGCGGCGGTCGGCGGCTTCCTCCTGCTGGGGCTGAACCTCGTGCTCGGCAGGGAGATCAACGGCGCGCGCAACTGGATTCAAATCGGCTCAATGTCTTTCCAACCGTCGGAGCTGGTCAAGATCTGCTTTCTCTATGTCGGCGCGTCCACGATGGATCGCATCGTGACCAAGCGCAATCTGATCGCGTTCATCGCCTATTCCGCGATGATTTGCGGCTGTCTGGCGCTGATGAACGACTTCGGCACGGCGCTTATCTTCTTCGTCACATTCCTTGTCATCGCGTTCCTGCGCTCCGGCAGCTTTGCGACGGTGGCGCTCGCGTGCGCCGCGACGGGCTTCGCGGGCGTGATGGCAATTCGATTCCGCCCGCATATCCTCAACCGCTTTGCCACATGGGGGCATGCGTGGGAATACGCCCAAAGCGGCGGCTATCAGCAAACGCGCGCCATGATGTGCATTGCCTCCGGCGGACTGCTGGGGCTGGGTGCGGGCAACGGCTGGCTCAAATATGTCGCCGCCTCCGACACCGACCTTGTCTTCGCCCTCGTCTGCGAGGAGTGGGGACTGATTCTGGGGCTGCTTCCTGTCGCGGCGATCGTCGTCCTCGGCATTTTTGTCCTGCGCTCGTGCAGCGTCGGACGCAGCAGCTTTTACACCATCGGCGCATGCGCCGCAGTCGCCGTGTTCATGACGCAGACCATCCTCAACGTCTTCGGCACGATGGATCTTCTGCCCCTGACCGGCGTGACGTTCCCATTCCTTTCCAACGGCGGCTCGAGCATGCTCTCGTCGTGGGGACTTCTGGCGTTCATCAAGGCGGCGGATACCCGTCAGAATGCCAGCCTTGCGGTCAAAACCGCCCGCATTGAGGAGGTGGACGAGGATGAATAGACTTGCAAGACGCGCGTGGTTCACGATGGTGCTCGCCGGAGCGCTCATTTTGGGTATGGTCATCATCGGCGTGCGCTATCTCACCGACGCGCCGGACTGGGTGATGTTCCGAAACAGCGGCGGCACGGTCGTCGACCGCAACGGAACACTCCTCCTCAATGCAACGGACGGCAGAAGCTACGCCGAAAGCGAGACGGTTCGCAAGGCGATGCTGCACATCCTCGGAGATTCGCAGGGGAACATCCCCGCCTATCTGCTCGACGAATACGGCGATGAGCTGGTCGGTTTCGACCTGCTCAACGGGACGTATCACAGCGGCGAGCGCAGCGGATGCATGCAGCTCACACTGAGCGCCGACGTGCAGCATGCCGCGCTTGACGCGATGGGCGATTACAAGGGCGCGCTCGGCGTTTATAACTACAAAACCGGCGAGATCCTGTGCATGATCTCCACGCCGACGTTCGATCCGACTTCGCCGCCGGATGTTTTGGGCAATCCGGAGCGCTATGACGGTGTCTACGTCAACCGATTCCTGCACGCAACCTATACGCCCGGCTCGACGTTCAAGCTCGTCACCGCTGCGGCGGCACTGGAGGAAATTCCCGATATTCGGGAACGTACCTTCTACTGCGAGGGGGCGCAGGAGATCGCAGGGGAGACGGTCGTCTGCAACGGCGTTCACGGGACGGTGAACTTTGAACAGGGTTTGGCGCAGTCGTGCAACGTGGTCTTCGGCGAGGTCGCCGCAGAGCTGGGCGCGGAGACGCTCAGCCGCTACGTCGAACAGCTCGGCGTGACAGACAGCCTTTCCTTTGACGGCTTCATCACTCGGCGCGGAAGCTTCGACCTCAGCCGTGCGTCGCTCTATGAGACGGCGTGGGCGGGCATCGGGCAATATACCGATCAGGTCAACCTCTGCCGGTATATGACCTTTGTTGGCGCGATCGCCAACGGCGGCGTTGCGGCAAAGCCGTATCTGGTTGAAAATGTCGTCTTCGGGGAGACGGAAAAATACGCCGTCAAGCCCGAACTGCTCCCGCGGGCACTCTCGGCAGAGACGGCAGACGAGCTGGCGGAGATGATGCACTATGCCGTCGTGAATCAGTACGGTGAATGGTATTTCAGCGGTCTGTATGCCGGCGCAAAATCCGGCACGGCGGAGCGCGGTGAGGATCAGGCGGCAAATGCTCTGCTCGTCGGCTTTACGCAGGATGAGAACTGCCCGCTGGCATTCGTGATGGTGCTCGAGGGCGGAGACGGCGGTTCATCGGTCTGCGCGCCGGTCATTTCGCAGGTGCTCAACGCCTGCGTCGTGGCAATGCAGCAGTCGTCGTGAGCGGAAAACGCGGCGATCGTGGGGGATTTGCGCCCTTGCGGTCGCCGCTTTCCGCGTACATTTCGCTCGCTATGCAGAAAATTACAAAAAACGAAAGAAAATGCTTGACTTTTGAGAAATAATCGAGTATGATATCCAAGCTGATTTTGCAAGGCAAGATTAGCCTATGGAGAGGTGGCTGAGCTGGCCGAAGGCGCACGACTGGAAATCGTGTAGGCGTT
>CAYRMX010000167.1:0-2633 GCA_964425295.1 uncultured Oscillospiraceae bacterium
CTTCGATACCGCTCCATATGTTCTTGCGCTGACTGCCGACTATTATAGCAGATATTTTCTCAAAAATCAAGCAAAAAGACGCCGATTCTGCGGTGAAATTTTCTTTCCTCGGCTGCGTGCGCGGCTTTGCGCGATTGACACAAATTTTTCCGCGCAGAATTGTTGGAAATATACAATTTCCTTTTCAAATTCCGCGTGGTAAAATGGAACAAAGGAGTGATTTCCATGAAAAAACTGCTCAAAGGCGGAACGGTCGTCAACGCGCACGGAACACAGCGTGCGGACGTGCTGATCTGCGGTGAAACGATTGCAGCGGTCGCGCCCGCGCTGCACTGCGAAAACGCCGAGGTCGTCGACGTAAGCGGCAAGCTGCTCTTCCCCGGCTTCATCGACGCGCACACGCATTTTGACCTCGACGTCTGCAATACGACGACCGCCGACGATTTTTATACCGGTGGACGCTCCGCACTGCGCGGCGGCACGACGATGGTCATCGACTTTGCCTGCCCGAACAAGGGCGAAAGTCTGCAATACGGTCTGGATCTCTGGCACAAAAAGGCTGACGGCAAGACCGCCTGCGACTACGGCTTCCACATGACAATCGACGACTGGAACGAGGATATCATCGCCGAGCTGCCCAAGATGTTTGAGCAGGGTGTCAGCTCGTTCAAAATGTACATGACCTATCCGGCAATGATGATCGGCGACGAGGCGATGTTCCGTGCCCTGCGCAAGATGAAAGAGCTCGGCGGCATTGTCGGCGTCCACTGCGAAAATGCAGGGGTGATCGACGCCCTGATTGCGGAGAAAAAGGAAGTCGGGGCGCTCTCGCCCGCGTCGCACCCGCTGTGCCGCCCGTCGATTCTGGAGGCGGAAGCAGTCAGCCGTCTGCTGAAAATGGCCCAGGTCGCCGACGTTCCCGTTGTGATCGTCCACCTTTCGAGCGAGGACGGTCTGCGCGAGGTTCGTGCGGCGCGGGCGCGCGGGCAGAAGGTGTTTGTCGAAACGTGTCCGCATTATCTGCTGCTTGACGATGTGCGCTATTCGCTGCCCGATTTTGAGGGTGCGAAGTACGTCTGCGCCCCGCCGCTGCGCAAGAAAGCGGACAATGAAGCACTGTGGAAAGCGCTCGCAGACGGTGAAATTCAGACGGTTTCGACCGACCATTGCAGCTTTACGCTGCGTCAAAAGAACGCAGGGCGCGATGATTTCACAAAAATTCCCGGCGGCATGCCCGGCGTTGAAACACGCGCAGTGCTGATGTATACCTACGGCGTCGCTGCCGGACGCATCAGCGCCGAACGCATGGTCGAGGTGCTCAGCGAAGCACCCGCGAAGCTCTACGGAGCATTCCCGCGCAAGGGGCAGATCGCCGAGGGCGCAGACGCGGACATCGTCGTTTACGACCCGAACGGCAAGACAAGGATCACCGCCGCCGATCAGCTCGCCAACGTTGACTACGCCCCCTACGAGGGCTTCGAGGTCGCCGGACGCATTGCGAGCGTCTATCTGCGCGGCACGCCGACGGTGCGGGACGGCGAAGTCCTGAATGACCGCGGCGGCGTGTATATTCCCCGCGGAAAGTCCCTTGAACTGTAATGCAAGCACACAGATTCTCTTGCAAGGCGGCATGAGGGCAGCCCGCCCTACAGGGCGTTGTACAATGATCATGCGGCAGAATTCCGTCTTTCTCCGTTCTCTGCGTTTGAAGTGCGGCGTTTTCGGCAAGACTTTCCTACAAAGGAGGCAGTCTGATGGTAAAAGGCAACACAAGGCAGGTCATTGTCGTCAAGGCGCCGGACGGGAAACTGTTTGAGCAGGCATTGTTTCTGCTGCGGGAGGATGCGCTGGAAAAATGCGGCGTGGGCGAGGCGGAGCTTCTGGAAGAAGCGCGGCGCGTTGCCGACACCTATACCGCGCCGCGCGCCGCGCGGCGTCACCGTTTTTCGCCGCTGCTGTGGAGCGCGCTGGGCGCTGCACCTGTCGCGCTGGCATGGGGGATGACGCTTCTCATGTAGCACAAAACGCACGGTATCATACCGTGCGTTTTGCGTATTTTTAAGCAAGCACTGCCTTGTGATAAACCTTCTTGCCCTTGCGGAGCTTCACGCCCGCCTTGAGCTGCTCGGCGGTGAAGCAGACGTCGATCGAGGCGACCTTTTCGTCGTTTGCCGCCACGCCGCCCTGCTGGACGAGTCTGCGCGCCTCGGACTTGCTGGGCGCAAGCTTGCAGGCAAGCAGCAAGTCGAGCACCGCGATCTTGCCATCGGTGAGCTGCGCTTCGGTCAGCTCGGTCGTGGGCATGTTGGCATCGTCCGCGCCGCCGGCAAACAGCGCCAGCGCAGCGGCTTTCGCCTTGTCGGCTTCCTCCTCGCCATGGACGAGCTTCGTCAGCTCATAGGCAAGAATCTGCTTGGCATCGTTGATCTTGGCGTCTTTCCAGCCGTCCATCTCGTCGATCTGCTCGAGCGGCAGGAACGTCAGCATGCGCAGGCACTTCATCACGTCGGCATCGTCGACGTTGCGCCAATACTGGTAGAAATCAAAGGGGCTGGTCTTGTTCGGGTCCAGCCACACGGCGCCCTTGGCGGTCTTGCCCATCTTCTTGCCCTCGGAGTTGAGCAGCAGGGTGA